>CAKZSB010000379.1 GCA_937920585.1 uncultured Granulosicoccaceae bacterium
ATACAGCAGTGCCAGCGCCATGATGACAAAGGCGGGAGCCAGAAAGATATAGGGCGTGAGCCTGTTGAGTGCGGCGTTAGTCATGTGGGTACATTGCGTTAGCCATGGTTGTTTGCGACAGAGCAAACGCTGCAGGCTGCATATTCAGCAGCCCCGCTGGTGTGAGACAGTAACTGTTGCGTATCAGCCAGGGCGAGATGCCCTGGCTGATCACCCGACTACTTCCAGGTGTAGTAGCCGGCCTCTTCCATCACGGCTTTGGTACGCTCGGCGACACCGTCGAGTGCCTCTTTGATATCGAGGTCTTCGGTCAGCACTTTAGATAGCGTGGTACCGAGGTCGGCATTGATCTTTCCCCACACAGGAATGATTGGACGCCAGTCCGGGTCAGCATACTTGAGCGCCTCACCGAAAGTGCTCATGTGAGGGAATTTTGCGTTTACCTCGGCATCTTCGTGAGTGGAAAAGCGCGATGGATTACCACCGGCCAGCGCAACCAGCTTGTCACCCTTTTTCGATGTCAGCCATTGCATCAGTAAAAATGCGGCTTCTTTGTTTTCGGCGTTTTTCGGAATGCCGATACCAAAACCACCAGTCTGGCTACCGCGGCGCTCACCCATCGGGTGCATCGCCCAGCCCACCTTACCCACTACTTTGGACTTGGAGGGGTCGTCAATCTGTCCCGCCACCACAGTGGTATCGAGAAACATCGCAGTGTCGCCGTTCAGGAATGAACCGAGCGCTTCTCCAAAGCCGAAGCTGCTCGCGCCCTTGGGCCCGCAATCAACGATTTGTTTCAGTGCGTTTGCCGCTTTTACGCCGGCTTCGTTGTTCACGATCGGATTCCATTCGTCATCAAAGATACGGCCGCCCAGTGGCGCCAGATGCAACAGGAATGCGTGGCTCGCATGGTGACCGGAAGCCGCACGCGAACTGAGTCCACCCATGCCAGGCTCCAGTTCCGGGATCTTGCAGGCGATATCGAGCATCTCGTCATAGCTTTCCGGCACCTTCAGACCATGCTTGTCGAAGATGTCTTTGCGGTAGCCGAGAATCGAGGTTTCAGAGCCGTAGGGAATGCCGAACAGTGAACCGGTTTTGCCTTGCAGATAACCCTTCGAACCGCCGGCAAATCCAATGTTATAGACGTAGCCGTCGATCAAATCATCGGCATCATAGGCAGGATCCGATAGCTTCGGATTCATGAAGTAACGTGCGAGGTTCTCCAGCTGATCTGCATAGACATAGTCAGCTTTGGAGAAAACCACATAGGCGATCAAATCGTAGTCGCCTTCATCCTGCCCGAGCTCCAGCGTTTGTCGCTCACGCATTTTCAGGTATGGCAGTTGATCAACCTCAACTTCGATACCGGTCTCTTTGGTAAATTCCGGCAGGATTTTCATCACCGCGTTGTAGTGGGGATGCGCGGGAAAGTTGACAATCAGCGTGGTACCGGCGTATTCGTCGTAGGGCCCGGCCGCCGCGACACCAGCCACTGATGTTGCAGCGAGCACCGCTGCCGCAAGCGTGGCTTTAAGCATTTTGAATGGTTTTAACATATCCCCTCCAGGGTAGTTGGCAAGTTGTACAGACGAGTTAAGAAACAGCTCGTTCGGTTTCCGGGTCGAACAGGTGAATATCCGCCATATCAACCCTGAATTTGAGTCTTTCGCCCAGCGCAATGGGCGTATCCGACTTGAGTTCCACCATCACTTTTTCGCCGTGACAATCGCAGATCAGTACCGACTGGGCGCCGATGTATTCTGCGATGGCAACGTTCAGTTCAATCGCTTCTTCTGCAGCCGGATCAAAGCTCAGGTCGGACGGTCGAATGCCGAGGATTACTGCGCGGTTGCCGGCTGCGAGATTGTTCGATGTCAGGCGCGCGACCATGGGCTCGTCACAGCGCAATGCGAAACCGTTACCGCGAAAAAACGTTTCACCACCGTTTTGCTGAATTTCAGCCTGCAGAAAATTCATCGGCGGCGTGCCGAGAAAGCCCGCGACAAAAAGATTGGCCGGACGTTTAAATAATTCTTCAGGTGTGCCCTGCTGCTGTATGTAACCGCCGTGCATTACCACGATACGGTCGGCCAGCGTCATCGCCTCGATTTGATCGTGGGTAACGTAAATCATATTCTTGCGCACGCGTTGTCGCATCAGCGCGAGCTCGGCACGCATTTGCGTACGCAACTTGGCATCGAGATTGGACAATGGTTCGTCGAACAGAAAGGTGGCGCTGTCACGGGTAAGCGCCCGCCCCATGGCAACGCGCTGGCGCTGACCACCGGAAAGTTCGGCCGGCTTGCGATTGAGGTAGTCGGTCAGTCCGAGCATCTCTGCCACTTCGGCAATCTTTTGCTCGATCTCTTTTTTCGGACGCTTCTGCAGGCGCAGCGCAAACGACATGTTTTTCGCGACATTCATGTGCGGATACAAGGCGTAGTCCTGAAACACCATCGCCAGATCGCGCTCTTTTGGCTCGAGATGACTGATCGGCCTGCCATCGATGTAGATTTCGCCACCGGAAACATTCTCCAGCCCGGCAATCATGCGCAGCGTCGTCGATTTTCCACAGCCGGACGGCCCGACCAACACGGTAAATTCGGCGTCTGCCATGTCGAGATCAATACCGTGCAGCACCTCGGTCTTGCCGTAGCGCTTGGTCAGTTGCTGCAGTTGTATCGCGGGCATCGCGAAGTCCCCGGTTAAAAATGTTGTAACCGATATCCATGTTACCGGTAACATCTCTGGCGACTATATACCGGTGATCGAACCCATGCAAGAGATTTCAGACCGGCGAAAGTGAGGGTTTACATCAGTGAGGAGAGTGGCTACCAGGCCCGTAAAACTCGATATTACCGGCGCGGCTCAGGCCCGGGTGCTTTCGCGAAAGCGCAACCGCACATCGATTTCGAAGTGGCGTGGAATGCCATCACGATCATTTTCATCAACCAGTAAACGTCGGACCAGCTCGCCTGTCTGGTGTCCGATACCGCGCGCATCGACTTCGACGGTGGTAATGGTGGGTGATGAAAAACGCGACACCTCAAAGTTTCCAAACCCCACCACAGCGATATCCTCCGGCACGCGGATCTGCTGTGACTTAAGTGCCGATAACACGCCAAACGCCGGCGCATCGGAGACACAGAATATGCAGTCTGCATCGGCAAAATGCTCGCTGTATTGCGCCCCTATCTGAAAACCGTCTTCAATCGAAATCGGCGGCTTGCCAAAGCGAATCATGCGATGGGCAGACAAACCGGCTGACTGCATGGCATCCTCAAAACCCGCGCGCCGCGCAGCACCGCGGGTCCAGGCATCTTCACTTTCACTGACAAAGGCGATGCGCTGATAACCGCGTTCAATCAGTGCCGTGGTCATTTTTCGCGCGGCCTGCCAATTGGAAAATCCCACGGTGTAGCCAATTGGCCGCTTGGGGACTTCCCACTGTTCGATCACCGGCACGTTGGCCTGTTTTAACAGTTTAATCGTTCGCGGCGTGTGTCCATCAAACGGCAACACGATGATTTCCGGCCGGCGCTTCAACATGCTTTCTATCAATCGCTCTTCGCGCTCGGCGGAGTAGTCTGTGTGGCCAAGCAACATTTGCAGCCCGGTCGGCTCGAGTTGTTCGCTCAGCGCCTGAATGGATTCAGCAAAGTGCAGGTTGTTGAGCGATGGCACAAGCGTCGCGACAAATCCGGACCGACGAGTCGACAGTGTGCCCGCCGATTGATCGGGCACGTAATTGAGTTTTCTGACAATCTTGAGAATGCGAGCGCGCGTCTCATCGGAGACCGGGCCGTCACTTCTGAGCGCTCGCGAGACTGTCATCCGCGACACGCCTGCAGCGCGCGCGACATCTTCCATCGTTATCGACGCAGAGTTTTTACTATCGGACGATTTACGAGACAAGAGTGAGTCAACCGGTTTTAACTGGCAAAAACAGGCGTGTCACACGGTCGGACCAGTGGCCGATACCAATAAACGAATACCGCTGACTTCAACTACCGTGGCATGACTACCCGCAGCGATGGCCTGTTGATCACCATCTGCCAGATCGGCCGGCCAGTCGCTGCCCGACCAGAACACCTTGCCCGGCTGGTTCGGGCCGATAGCACTGACCACCTTGACGCGCTGGCCAACCGCGTTGTTATCTTCCATACCGCTTGGCTGTGCCTGCCAGCGCCGCAGCGGCTTTAACAGCAATGCGGTGACCGCGAGGCTCGCAATAACAAAAACAGCCAGGAGTGTCGGCAGGCCACTGGCCGGTGCCGCCCAGGCCCAGGCGGCGGCCACCAGCGCGCCTGCGCCGATAAAAAACAGCCAGAAACTCGTAAACTGAAAAACCACCAGTTCCAGCGCCAGCAGTGCTACTCCAAGCACCAGGAAAAACAAAAACGGCGACAGGCTCAACATACTAACGTGCTCCGCTGTTCTTTAGCGCATCAGCCTGTTGCTTGAGCACATCAAAGGCACTGAATGCCTTGCCCACAGTCGATGCGATATCGCTGCTGTCCGCAGGTATAAGTGCCACAGTGCCATCACGGGCGAGCTTTTCAAAGGCCGTGATGTATTGCTCGGACAATTGCTGGGCGACCGCTGCGGTGCCACCGTCAGCATTGATTGCCGCCGATATCTGACGTATCGCCTCCGCCCTGGCGCCGGCTTCAATGGTTAGTGACTCAGCGGTACCCTGTGCTCTGAGCACCTGGGCCTGGCGGTCTCCTTCGGCGCGATTGATTTGCGCCTGGCGATAGCCTTCTGACGTGGTAACCGCCACGCGCCGCTCTCGCTCTGCCCCCATTTGCTTTTCCATCTCTTCGAGGATCGTGCTTGGTGGCGTGATGTCTTTTACCTCATAGCGCAGTACTTTGGTGCCCCAGACTTCAGACGCCTCATCAATCGCATGCGTGACCCGGGCGTTGATGTTTTCGCGTGATTCAAAGGTATCGTCGAGCGACAATTTACCGATTTCCGCACGCATAGACGTTTGCGCAAGCTGGGTAATCGCAAAGCGCAAATTCTCAACACCGTAGGACGCTGCCTGCGGATCCATGATTTTAATGTAGAGCACACCATCGATGCCGAGTGCGACGTTATCGCGCGTAATCGCTTGCTGTGAAGGAACATCCAGTGCAAATTCTTTCAGTGAATGTTTGTAGGCTGCACGTTCAATAAAAGGCACGAGAAAATGCAGACCGGCAAGCAAAGTTCTGTTGTAGCGCCCCAGGCGCTCGACCACCAGTGCTTCGTTTTGCGGCACAATTCTAACGATTGATCGCAGGATAAAGATCAGCAGAATCGCACCGCCGATCCAGACTGCCAGATTCATCGATTCGAGAATATTGGAATCACCCATCAGCGAAAACCCCTGTTCGTTTGTAACCCAGATAAAAGCCGCGCCTATCAACAGCAGCGGAAACCAGTTGCGTCGTTTTTTCTCGCGACCACCGAGATAGCTCTTTACCCGACCGAATACTTCATCGAGTTCCGGCGGTACCTGCGGATTAGCCACGCAGGCACCAACCCGTTATTTCCACAGTGCTGTTCATTTCGATTCTCCGTTCAGCGGCTGGAGCACGTACAGGCTACCAGATTGCTTCATCTCACCGGCCAGTTGCTCGGCATTGTCACCGGCACCAAAAAAGACATCGGCGCGCACCGGACCACTAATGGCACCACCGGTATCCTGAGCCATCATCATACGCTGATACGTCGATCCGTCAGGCAGGCTGGTGTCGATCCAAACCGGCGAGCCGAGCGGAATGACATTGCGATCAACTGCGATGCTGCGCCCGGCCGTCAGCGGTACGTTCAAGGAGCCGCGCGGTCCTTCGTCGACACTGTCGCGCAGTTCGAAAAAAACATAGCTGGGATTGGCGTTCAATACGCTGTCGGCGCGCGCGGGGTTGTTGCGCAACCACTGACGGATGGTGAACAGGCTGACGCTGGCAAGCTCAAGCTCGCCCATCTCCACAAGCTTTTTACCCACCGCAAAATAAGGGTGCCCGTTCTGGTTGGCATAGCCGATGCCCACCCGACTACCGTCGGCAAGGGCAACCTGCGCCGAGCCCTGGATCTGGGCAAAAAACGAATCGTGCGGATCGTCGAGCCAGAGTATTTCCTGCCCTTGCAATGGCAGATCACCGGTATCGATTTCTGCTCGCGACCAATACGGAACCAGGCGATTGTCGATCAGCCTGCCCCGCAGCCGCATGCCTTTGAGGCTGGGATATTGCTCGGCCAGGTCCACCACGATCATGTCCTCAGGCGGTCCATAAACGGGATAACGGTACTGCGAATCCGGTTTCAGGCTGCCGTTGAGGATTGGCTCGTAGTATCCTGTGATCAACCCGGTGCGCGTATTGTTTTTGCCATGCACGCGATGGGCGCGAAAATGACTTTGATAGAAATCGCGAAGTTGTGCGGCCGTGGGGTCGGGCATCGCCTGCACCCGCTCACACAGGACCGGCCAGTTGCCACCCTTGCCGGCCATACGCGGACACTGGGATTGCATCGCGGGCCAGCTTTGCAGCAGATCATCCGAGTGCCAGCCGGGCAGATCAGTCCAGTCAACCGCCTCGCCTATGCCGGGTTTGCGGTCGCGAAAAAAATCACAACTGACTGTCAGCAGCACAACGACAAGGCACAAAATTCCGCGAACTATTTGGCGGCCAGGCCGGACACTGGGACACATGATCAAGCAGATGAATTCAGTATTGCGAAGTGCTGCAGTTTAGCCACTGGCACGCCCGCCACCACCGATTGCCACCTGATCGTAATACGCCGGCGCGTTCAGGCGGGTCGGCTCGTCGGTATCGCGAGTGAGGTCGATTCGGGCTGAGTGCGGCTGGCCGTGCCTCGTTCTTGCTGCAGAGGTACCGTTATTCGCACGATCAAGCCGCTGTCGGGATGATTGCTGGCACTGATGGTACCGCGGTGAGCTTTCACCACGCCGCGAGTAATTGCCAGCCCTACACCATGGCCACCACTGTCGCAGTCACGTGCGTCCTCGCAGCGAAAAAAGGCGTCGAACACACGTTTGAGATTGGCTTCAGGCACACCCGGGCCGCGATCGCGCACCAGAATCTCCACATCATTGCCAGTGGACTCCGCCGCGATGCTGACGAGGGTATTGTCCGGCGTGTGGCGCATGGCATTGCGCAGCACGTTTTCGATCGCACTGCGCAGTTGCATTCGATTGCCCTCGAGCTGTATCGGCGCGGGTGCAAGAACCTCGACACGCTTGCCATCGCCGGCGAATTCAAACTCTGCATCGCCCGCCAGCTGAGTCAGCATATGGGGCAGATCAAAGGGCTCGGTCTCGAGTTTTTCAGTGCCACTTTCGAGTTTGGCGAGCGCCAGCACCTGGCCAATCAGCGCATCGAGCCGCTGGATTTCAGTGTGAATACGTTGCAGCGGCTGTTCGGCGCCGTCGCTGATGTCCTCGGCGAGCGTCGCTGCCACCTGCATTCGCGCCAGCGGTGTGCGCAATTCGTGCGAGATATCGCGCATCAGCCGACGCTGTGATTCGATGGTGGTATCGAGCCGTTCGGCCATGGCGTTGAATTCCCGCCCCAGCTCGCCGACGACATCTTTTCGGCACGACACGATACCGGTGACGCGGGTATCGAGCTCGCCGCTGGCAAAGCGCCGAACTGCACGTTGCAAACGACGCAGCGGGCGGGTGATAAACCCGGCAATCAAAAGGCTTGTGGCCGCAATTGCGACTAAAAAGAACAGCAGCCGGTAAAACGGACTGGGCAGATTGTCTTTCGGTGGTCGCACGTCGTAGGCGGCAATGAAGTGATAACGACGGCCGTCTTCAGCTTCCAGTTCAATACTGTGCACGTGGCGATTTTCGGTGGCCGGCGACGGCCTGATGTAAGTCGGGAAGGTATCGACCTGGGGCATTCGCGGCGCAATTCGCTCCGGCCCCAGCAGAGTGCCGTTGAGGTCGAGCAGCCACGCCTCGACGCCAAGCCGGTGCCGGGCGCGACGCAGAAAGCGCGACATCTTGCCGACTTCGTGAGCGTATATCGCATTCTCGGCGATTTGCGCAATCGGAAAACTGCGATGCCGCTGCTGTTCCATGCGGTCGCTGAACAGGTGCGCAAGCGACACCCCGGCGCTAAACAGCACGCCGTTGACGATCCAGAACAGGAAAAATATTTTCCAGAATAAGCGATACATTCGGTTGCCAGATTTGCCGATCGACGAATCTATTGGTGTTCTTCGTCTGTGCCCAGCATATAGCCGATGCCGCGCACGGTTCGTATCAGTTGCTCGCCGCCCTGCGACTGACCCAGTTTGCGCCGCAGGTTGCTGATATGCATGTCGACGCTGCGATCGTAGAGTTCCAGTTTGCGTGCCAGACCTTTTTCGGTGAGCTCTTCTTTGGTGACGATGCTGCCGGCCACTGACATCAGCGCTTCCAGCATGTTGAATTCTGCCACTGTCAGCTGCACCGGTTCGCCCGCCAGCGTCACCGTGCGATCACTGTTGCGCAGCACCAGATCACCCACTTCGAGCGCATCGGCGCCGGCGGTTACCGCGGCATCGGAGCGCCGCAAAATAGCGCGTATTCGGGCCAGCAGTTCGCGCGGATTGCACGGCTTGGGAAGGTAGTCGTCAGCGCCCATTTCGAGCCCGACGATGCGATCGACATCCTCGCCACGGGCGGTCAGCATCAACACCGGTACTTTGCTTTTCATGCGGATTTCGCGCAGCGCGGCGAAGCCATCGAGAACCGGCATCATGACGTCAAGCACAACCAGATCGATGTCTTCGCGCAGGGCATCAACAGCCGCACGGCCATCCATCACCTGCTCTACCTCGAGGTTCTGGCTTTGCAGGTACTCAGTTAGCAGGTCGGACAGAACCTGATCATCATCGGCTAGCAGGATACGGTGCATTGGCTCGCGGTCTGCGGTGGTGTTGAAAAACAATATGGGGCAATCCCCAAGCCACAAGGTAGCGGGCCACATTTGTTGTGGCCAGCCAGTTTACAAGCCGTTTACATAACCATCCTCAGGCCGGCGACTGCTCCGGGCCGAACGGCTTGAGCAACACGATCAGCCGTGGCAGCAAGGTCAGCACCGCCAGCAGTGCCACGAACATGGCCAGGGCGGTGAGCAGACCGAAAAGTATGGTCGGAATGAAGTTAGAGAAAACCAGAATCGAGAACCCGAAGATGATCGTCAGCGAGGTGTACAGCACCGCGCGCCCGATGTTGGCGTGACAGACATCCATGGTTGCGTGGTAGTTACGGGTTTTGGGGAACTCCTCGCGAAAGCGATAGATGTAGTGAATGCTGTTATCGACGGCAATGCCGATAGTGATCGTGGCGATGGTTATCGTCATCATATCGAGCGGGATCCCGGCTAGCCCCATGATGCCCATCACCAGGGCTGCGGCCAGCGCATTCGGCACAATCCCGATAACCGCCAGCGACAGCGATCGAAACAGAATCATGAACATGATTGCAATCCCCAGCAGCACTGCCCCCACGGTTTGTATCTGTGACTGAAAGAGGCTTTGCAACATGTTGTTGTAGAGCACGAGAATACCGCTGACACTGGCTTTTTCTGCAGGAATCCCGAGCTCGCCCTGCAAATCGTTACGGATCTTGTCGAGCAACTCGCGACGGCGCAGATCCGGTTGTGAATCGAGAATACGCAAGGCGACTCTGGCTTCGTTTTCTTCGATCGAGATGTAGGGCTCGATCATGCGCTCGCGAATGTCGTCGGGTATGCGCTTGTACAGCACACCGAGTTCAAACGGCGTGAAAGGCTTGTTGCCGTTAATCAGTTCGCCGGTGCGCAAAATCGACGACAGCGATAGCACTTTGCCCACTTCGGGCAGCGACTCGAGATAATCGTGCACGGCATTGATGCGCGCGATCTTGAACGGCGTGAACCAGTGGTCCTCCGGCGCGCTGTCGCCTTTTAGAAACTCGATCTCCTCGCAATACTCGAGCTCGTCCTCAGTCATGCCGGTGGTGTCGGCACACTCTTCGTCGTCTTCTTCGCTGACATCGAGCAATATTTCCAGCGGTGTGGTGCCGCCGAGCTTCTCGTCGATCAGTTTCATGCCCTGATAGATTTCAGTGTGATCGCGAAAATAGTTGATGAAACTGTTTTCGACCTGCAATCGCGAGATGCCGATCGCGCTGAGAATGCCGATAATCACTGCCAGCCCGAGTACCAGCCCGCCACCGCGCTGGGTAAAGCGCGCCAGCACTGCCGTGGCGGCGACAGGGCGATCGACCGCACCATCATTTTGCAGCGGGCCGATCCACACCAGCAAGGCGGGAAACAGCAGAAACGAGGTCAGGAATGTCACGCCGAGCCCGATCGACATCATCCAGCCAAAATCCATCACGGGCTTGATGCCACTGAATACCAGCGAACTGAAGCCGATGATGGTCGTCAGCGCTGTGTAGAGGCAGGGCCAGAACATTCGTCGGGTGGTCTCCTGCACCAGATCACGATGACTTTCATCCGGCCTGTCGTGGCAGAGTTGCCGAAAGCGCACCACCAGGTGAATATTCATCGACATGGTGATGATCAGCATCAGCGACAGGAAATTCGACGAAATCACCGTCACTTTCCAGCCCACCATGCCAAGCAGTCCGACCATCAGCAATCCGGCAAAGGCACAACTGGCCAGCGGCAATGCCACCCATCGCAGGCGCCGAAAGATCAGTGCCAGCATAATCACAATGAACAACGCCACACCGGCGCCAAATGTCACCAGATCGCGCCCGATGTAGCTGATCATGTCGTCAGTCACCATCGGCACACCACCCAGGTGCAACTTCGCATCGTCTCGGTAGTTTTGCAGGATTCCCCGAATGGCGGCGATGTCGTTGTGGCGTTGCTCGCCGAACACTGCGCGCGCGGCGTCGTATTGCAGGTTTACTTCAGCCAGGCGCTGTGAGTCAGCCGCAGACAAATTGCCGTTTAGTTTCTGAATTCGCAACGCCGATCGCTCGGCGTGCAACGCACTGAGCGCCTCGTCGTCCGCCAGCGACAGCAGCACGGCGGTGGTCGACGCATCGGCGCTCAGGATGAGATCGCCAAACACCGGGCTGGTGGCGATCTCTGTTTTGACGCGCTCGGGATCGAATTCCCGATGGGTGGTCAGAGTGGGCACATCGGCAGTCAGCTCGGCAAGCTCGATATCGGCGCTTGTCATCAGCGGCACATCGAGCAGGCTGAAAGCGGATTCGACAGACTCTACCTGCAGCAACTCTGCGCGCAGCGCGGCGAGCCGATCGAGCGTTTTGTTGTCCAGCATATCCGCCTGCGGGCTGTAGGTGACGACCAGCAGATCCTGTGATTGATAGCGCGCCTGCGCCGCCCGATAGATTTGCAGATCCTTGTCATCCTCGAGCAGCAGTGCGTCGGCGGAGGCATCGAGCGAAAAATGGCGCGCCTGCAGGGCAAAAAAGGCCAACACGATCAAAAGCAGCGTGACGGTGACAACCGGGTTGTCGAGCACAACGCGGCGATACAGACTGGCAACGGGATTAAGGGTCATTATAAATGCAGTTTGCTACGGTTCTGGTTGGGCCCGTTAGGGGGCTGGAATGGTGCCCGAGCGGGCGACAGGTTCTACAATCTGTATACCTCTTCGCTACACTTATCGCTGCACAATTGCCGAATGTTCATGCTCAGGGAGCCTGTCCGGGAACAAATGATCTACCGCGGACGCGATCTATCGGCCAGCTATTTCGATCGATATCGTTAAATATCTCAATCGATCAAAACATCTGACTCGATATCTCACACCTATCTGCAAACCAGTTGACCCCTATGCGATTTTCAAGTTTTGGTGAAAAATTCTCGACGCCCAGCGGTATCCTGACACTGATGGAGGATATTTCCGCAGCGCTGGCCGGGGACCCGAATATTCTGATGCTCGGCGGTGGCAACCCGGCCTCGATAGAGCCTGTGAATGCACAGTTCCGCGCGGCGCTGGCACGCCTGGCAGACGACCCTGCTCTGTTCTCGGCCACCCTCGGTGCCTACGACGGCCCGACCGGACACGCGCGACTGAAAGCGCGCCTGGCGGCCTTTCTGTCCGAACAATGCAGCTGGCCGGTCAGTGAGGCCAATATCGCCATCACCAACGGCAGCCAGAACGCCTTTTTCACCATTTTCAATTTGCTCGCCGGCCGCCACAGCGACGGCACTTTTCGCCGCATCGTGCTGCCGCTGGCACCCGAATACATCGGTTACGAGGCGCAATCTATCGACCGGCCATTTTTTGTATCGCGTCGGCCCGTGATCGACCGGCTGGGCGAGCGATTGTTCAAATATCGCATCGATTTCGATGGCTTCGAACTGCCGGACAATGCCGCCGCAATCTGTGTATCGCGGCCGACCAATCCATCGGGCAATGTGCTGACTGATCCCGAAGTGCAACGGCTGGACGAGATCGCAGCGCGGGCCGGGATTCCGCTGATTATCGACAACGCCTATGGCGCCCCGTTCCCGAACATCATTCACGCTGATGTTACACCTGCATGGAACGAAAACACGATCATGTGTCTGAGCCTGTCGAAAATCGGCCTGCCCGCCTGCCGCACCGGGATCGTCGTGGCGCAGCCTGAAATCATCGATGCGATCGGCTCCATCAACGCAATCACTAATCTGGCGCCCGGCAGTATGGGTGCAGCACTGGCGCTGGATCTGCTCGAGAACGATCAACTAACACAATTGTGCCATAGTGAGATTCGCCCGTTCTATGCCGACATGGCAGCAAAAGCGCTGGGCTGGTTCAACGATGCTATGGGCTCTACACCGGGGCTTGCACATAAACCTGAGGGCGCATTTTTTCTGTGGCTGTGGTTTCCCGACCTGCCCGTCAATTCGCAACAGCTCTATGAGAGACTGAAAAAGCGTGGGGTCATTATCGTCCCCGGGCACCACTTCTTCCCCGGCCTTGCCGCCGATGACTGGCGACACAGGCACGAGTGCATCAGAGTATCCTACGCTCAGCCCGAAACACACGTGCAACGGGGTATGGAGATTATCGCGCAAGAGGTAACGCGCGCCTACAACGGCCACTAAACACGCCGCTTTGATGCTGGCGGATATGTACGTTCCATACTAAAATGCCGCGCTGCGCTGAGCTGCGCGCCGCACCGTTGTACTCACACGATCTACAACGGGGCGCTCCTGCAGCCAAGCCAGCATTCTCAGCAACAGAAAATCCCCTTACTGCATGCATAATTTTATTCCGGGCCAGCGCTGGATCAGCGATGCGGAGACCGAGTTGGGCCTGGGCACGATACTCAAGGTAGAACACAGAACAGTGACTGTGGTGTACCTTGCCAGCGGTGAATTAAGAACCTACGCCAGTGAAAATGCCCCGTTGACAAGGGTCTGGTTCGATAGCGGCGATCGTATAAAAGGCCACGATGGCCGCGACCTGATGGTCAGCAGCTATTCCGAGACGGACGGTATCCTGAGCTACACCGGCGTCTACGAGGACGGCACGGAAGGACATCTGCACGAGAACCAGCTGGATAACTTTATCCAGTTCAATCGCCCGTCCGACAAACTGCTGAACGGGCAATTCGAACGTGAGCGGGTCTATTACCTGCGCCTCGCGACCCGCGAAATGCAAAGCCAGCTGGTGCATGCCGACACCTACGGCCTGGGCGGCGCGCGCGCCGAACTGATCGCCCACCAGCTCTACATTGCCCATGAAGTGTCATCGCGGCTGGCGCCACGAGTACTGCTGGCAGATGAAGTGGGACTGGGCAAAACCATTGAGGCCGGGCTGATCATGCACCGGCAACTGGCAATTGGCGAAATTCAGCGAATTCTGGTCATCGTACCGGAACCCCTAACCCACCAGTGGCTGGTGGAAATGCGTCGGCGATTCAATCTGTCGTTCAGCCTGATGAACGAGCATCTCTACGACACCGAATCCGCCAACGAGGGCAATCCGTTTGTCGATCATCAGCTGATTCTCACAACCCTGCCGTTTCTGCTCTCGGATACAAAGATTGCGCAAAATGCGATCGACGCTGGCTGGGACATGATTGTAGTCGATGAGGCGCACCATCTGCAGGCCGGCAGCGATGCCGACGCATCACCCGAATATCAATGCGTCGCGCGACTGGCCGCCAGTGTTCCAGCGCTGCTGTTGCTCACCGCCACACCGGAGCAGCTTGGCCTCGACGGACACTTTGCACGCCTGCAGCTGCTCGATCCGGATCGCTTTCCCTCACTGGAAAAATTTCGCGGTGAAGAGCAGCAGTACCGTGCGCTCGCGACAATCGCCGACAAACTGCTGCAGCAAGAATCTCTCGACGATCAACAACAGCAGCTACTGCAATCGCTCGACATCGAGGCAGACGCCGATGATCCACAGACAACCGTCGATCACCTGATCGACCACCACGGCACCGGGCGGGTGATGTTTCGCAATACTCGCCACGCCGTCTCGGGATTTCCGCAGCGACACTTTGAAGCCACTGCCATCGATGCCGGCACGACGGCACTTGCCAGCTGGGTAGCCGAACAGATCCAGGCACTCGCGCCCGCCAAAATGCTGTTGATTGCCAAAAGCGTTGCGCGAGTGGAGCAGATTTCCGAGCAATTGCGTGTCGCCCACGGCATTCACGCCGCAGAGTTTCACGAAGAAATGTCGATCGTTGAGCGCGACCGCGCCGCAGAATTTTTTGCCGACGAAGAAACGGGCAGCAGCATCATGCTGTGCTCGGAGATCGGTAGCGAAGGGCGCAACTTCCAGTTTCTGCAACACCTGATACTGATCGATCTGCCGGAAAATGCCGATCTGCTGGAACAGCGCATCGGGCGGCTCGATCGCATCGGCCAGGCGGCCGATATTTTCATTCATCTGCCTTACGTTGCGGGCAGCGCGGATGATTTCCTGCGCCGCTGGTATCACGAAGGCCTGAACGCTTTCGAACAGACCTGCCAGGTTGGCAGCGCGGTGCAGCAGGCATTGCAGCAGCCTTTCGAAGATGCGCTGGCCGGCGCTCAGGAAAACCTTGATACGCTGATTGCCGAGGCTCGCGCACTGGCAGAAGAGCAGCGCCAGCAGATCGAGCAAGGGCGCGATCGATTGCTGGAACTGAGCTCTCATCGCGCCGCAATCTCTGATGAGCTGATTGCCTCGATCGACAGCTACGACACCGATCCAGCGCTGCAGCGTTTTATGGAGCGGGTTTTCGACAATCTCGGCCTCGATCTGGAAGATCAGGCGACTCATACCTGGATTGTGCGCCCCGGCGATCACATGGCTGTTAGCGATTTCCCGGGTCTGCCAGAGGATGGCTGCACGGTTACCTACCGACGCCATGTTGCGCTGGCGCGCGAGGACGTACAATTTCTGAGCTGGGAACATCCGCTGGTGCGGACCGCGATGGATCAGGTGATCAGCGGCGGATTTGGCCAGGTGACCATCGGCGCGATGCAATCCGATCTGCTCAAGCGCGGCAGTGTGCTGCTGGAGGCACACTATGTATTCGATTGCCCTGCACCACCGGCGCTCGGTATTGAGCGATTTCTGAGCGGTGAGCTGCTGCGCGTGGTGCTGGATGAAAGCGGTGACGATCAGGCTGCACAATTGCCACGCGATGATCTCGACGAGGCCTTTCGCTCGATCAAACCGCAGCTCGCCAAGCAGTTGATCAAGGTCAAGCGAGTGGAGCTTGTGCGAATGCTGGAGCTGGCCGAAAAATCCGCCGCGCAATCGCTGGAACTTGCCCGCGATCAGGCCATCGCCAACGCACGCGATACACTGGGTGCCGAGCTTGCGCGCCTGGAATCACTCGCCAGCCGCAATCCATCGGTTAGAGCTGACGAGATCGAGCGCTTGCGCGAGCGCATCAGCCAGACAACCGAGGCGCTTGGGCGTTTGCGTTGTGTACTCGATCTGGTCCGCGTATTCGGCATTGCCTGATTCACAGCCACTCACGAGCGCGCCGCTCTTACAGGACAAGCAAAGCAGTGAAAATCGTCTCATTCAACGTTAACAGTGTCCGCCTGCGTTTACACCAGCTGCAGGCCATCATCGATCGCCACAACCCCGATGTGATCGGCCTGCAGGAAACCAAGGCCACCGACAGCGATTTTCCGGTCGCGGACATCGAAGCGATGGGCTATCACGTCGAATACTTTGGCCAGAAAACCCACTATGGCGTGGCGATGATGTCACGGCTGCCTTTCGAATCAGTTGCGAAAGGATTGCCGGGCGACGACGAGGATGCGCAAAAACGGCTGATTACCGGCTGGTTCAAAACGCCGTCCGGCAAAAAGCTTGTGGTTTGTAACGGCTACTTCCCGCAAGGTGAAAAACGCGAGCATCCGGTTAAGTTTCCGGGCAAAGAAAAGTTCTATGCCGGGCTGACCGACTGGCTGCGCAGCGACTTCAAAGCCACCGACGCGATTGCGATTATCGGAGATTTCAACATCGCACCGGTCGATAACGATATCGGCATTGGCCCGGACAGCACCAAGCGCTGGCTGCGCGACGGCAAGGCGAGCTTTCTGCCCGAGGAGCGCGAGTGGTTCGAGACACTGCGAAGCTGGGGGCTGACGGATACCTATCGCGGCAAGTACCCCGATGTTGACGACAACTACAGCTGGTTCGACTATCGCTCCCGAGGCTTCGAGCGCGAACCCAAACGAGGCCTGCGAATCGACCACATCCTGACCACCGAGCCGCTGGCGAGCAGCCTTGTCGACAGCGGCATCGACTACGAGATTAGAGGTATGGAGAAACCCTCGGATCACTGCCCTGTGTGGAGCGAATTCAACTTCGACTGAAAGGTCAATTTTGAACGCTTATGACACAAAGGACTACATAAATAGCCGTTAGTGGTCTACGCATATAGGAGAACTTTTACCCGTAACCGCGGGCTGCAACTCAAACGCTCCAGGAGCAAACATGGTTTCCATCCTGATCGACG
The DNA here is from genome assembly GCA_937920585.1 of uncultured Granulosicoccaceae bacterium. Classification (GTDB taxonomy): domain Bacteria; phylum Pseudomonadota; class Gammaproteobacteria; order Granulosicoccales; family Granulosicoccaceae; genus CAKZSB01. Next base: position 16,964 of record CAKZSB010000379.1, read on the forward strand.
TCGGTCTCTCGTCAATTGATCCCGATCCCGAGCAACCGAGAACGCATTTTGAACCCGCCTCGATCAAAGCGCTCGGCAAGTCGATTGCCAAAGGCGGACTCATTCAGCCGATAAGAGTGCGTGAGCACCCTGAGAACCCTTTTCGATTCCTGATCGTCACCGGCGAGCGGCGATGGCGGGCAGCCAAGTCTGCAGGACTCGAGAGCATTATGTGCATCAAAGTGGAAGACGACTCTGATCATGAAGAAATGCAGCTGGTCGAAAATATTCACCGCGAAGATTTCACGCCACTGGAAGAGGCTCGTGCCTACAAGCGTTTGATCGACAAATACCAGCTGACCCAAACCGCACTGGCAAAGAAGATCCAGCGACCGCGAGTGACCATCACCGAGACGCTGGCGATCAACAATCTGCCGGACTACATGATCGCGGAACTGGAAAACGACAAGCTGAACATTCCCAAGTCACAGCTGATTCTGATCGCCAAGGAACGCAAGCCGGCAGTGCAGAAGCAGCTGTGGCAAAAGGCGCGCGATGCGAAGCTGACCGTCGGCGCCGCACGCGCGATGAGCAAAGGTAAAAAGCCACCGGTCAACCCGGCAGAGCGCGCGATTCGCTCACTGGAAGATGTCGTTAAAAAAATCGACAGCACCGACGAACTGACTGCCGACCAGATAAAGCCACTGGCGGCGTTGCATCGCAAGCTGGGCAAACTGCTCAGAGAACATCAGAGTGCCGCTGCCTGAACGCGCGGCACCCAAAAGCTACCCTGCAGCTTGCGGGGTAGCCAGCGCCTCGCGCCCCAGAATCGCGAGCTTTCTCGCCTCGCCCCAGTGATAGCCCCCGAGCATGCCGTTTTCTCGGATCACCCGGTGACAGGGAATAACCACAGCGATCGGATTACGACCAATCGCGGTGCCCACCGCGCGGGCCGCCGCAGGATTACCCACCGCGCGGGCGATTTGCCCGTAACTTGCCAGCCGCCCCGCAGGAATTCGCAACAGCGCCCGCCACACTTTCAGCTGAAACGCTGTGCCGGCCAAATGCAATACGGCCGATTGATTGTCCTCAGGTGCGAAAAGCTGTTTGCAGGCAATGGCCGTATGCGCATGATCTTCATCGTACTGCGCCTTCGGCAAACGCGCCTGCAACTGCGCCAGTGCCTGTTCGCGCTGATCCTGATCGTCGTCTACGAATGACAAGCCGCAGACTCCACGCGAGGTTGTGGCCAGCAGGCAGGTGCCAAACGGCGACGAGTGAAAGCCATAGCGAATCGACAAGCCATCACCGCGCTGGCGAAACTCCCCCGGTGTCAGCGCTTCAATACGCACAAACAACTCCGACAGGCGCGCCGGTGCTTCGAGCCCGTGTTCGAACGTCGTCTCCAGTACCGACATATCGCTGAGCAATGAGGCCTTGGCGTGCTCGATTGTCAGATGCTGCAGAAAGCGCTTTGGCGTCGTGCCCGCCCAGCGGCTGAAAAGCCGCTGAAAATGGTAGGGGCTGAGGTGCACATGCTCGGCTATACGAGCCAGACTGGGCTGCTCGCGATAGTGTCCGGCGACATACTCCAGTGCCTGCCGGACTCGTTCATAATCCCGATTGATGTTTTCCATGCGCTTACTGTAGTGCTGGCGCCAAAGCGACGACAAACGGAAAATTGCGCACCGGCGTCAGGCGATGCCGGATTGCTCGCGGGTGGCGAGAAACTCAATATCCGGCCAGCGTTCCTGGGTCATTTGCAAATTGACCCGGGTCGGCGCGAGATAAACCAGCTCGTCGGCGTGATCGATCGACAGGTTAGCCGCCGCGCGGGTTTTGAAATCCTTCATCATTTTGTCGTCGTCGAGTTTGATCCAGCGCGCCTGCTGCACGTTGACCGCCTCGAAGCTGCAATCGACCTTGTACTCATCCTGAAGTCGCTGGGCGACGACATCAAACTGCAGAATCCCGACTGCACCGAGGATAAGATCGTTGCTTACCAGCGGTTTGAACAACTGCGTCGCACCCTCCTCGCACAGCTGCCCGAGGCCCTTTTGCAGTTGCTTCATTTTTAGCGGATCGCGCAGTACCGCGCGTCGAAAGAGTTCCGGGGCAAAGTTGGGAATGCCGGTGAACTGCAGGCTCTCGCCGACCGTGAAGGTATCGCCGATACGAATGGTGCCATGGTTGTGCAAGCCGATAATATCGCCGCTGTACGCTTCATCGAGGCTGCCGCGATCGGATGCGAAGAATGTCAGCGCATCGGAAAATTTCACATCTTTGCCCGCTCTGACGTGGCGCGCTTTCATACCCTTGTTGTACATGCCTGAACAGATACGCATGAAGGCAACGCGATCGCGGTGCTGCGGATCCATGTTCGCCTGAATCTTGAATATGAAGCCGCTGAATTTTTCCTCGTTGGCCTCGACAACGCGCGTGAGCGTTTCTCTGGCCAATGGCGCTGGTGCGAATTCGACGAAGTCGTCGAGCAGTTCGGCCACACCGAAGTTGTTTATTGCAGAGCCGAAAAACACCGGTGTGAGCTGACCGGCCAGATACATCTCGGCATCGAATTCATTGCTTGCACCACGCACAAGCTCAAGCTCCTCGCGCAGCTCATCGGCCTGATCGCCCAGTATTTCATCGAGCATTGGGTTGTCGAGTCCTTTTACTACCTCACCCTCCTGCACTTTGCCACCGTGCGTGGGCGAGTAAAAATGCACCGTATCGCGCGTTAAGTGGTATACGCCTTTGAAGCGCTTGCCCATGCCAATCGGCCAGGTGATGGGCGCACAGGCGATGTCGAGCATCTTTTCAACTTCATCCATCAGATCGATCGGATCGCGGCCCTCGCGGTCGAGCTTGTTGATGAATGTCATTACCGGTGTGGCACGCAGGCGACACACTTCCATCAGCTTTTCCGTGCGCGGCTCTACGCCCTTGGCGACGTCGATGACCATCAGCGCAGAATCCACCGCGGTAAGCGTTCGATAGGTGTCTTCGGAGAAGTCCTCGTGGCCCGGCGTATCGAGCAGATTGACGATGCGATCCCGATACGGAAACTGCATCACCGATGAAGTCACCGAAATACCACGCTCCTGCTCCATGGCCATCCAGTCAGAGGTGGCATGGCGCGCGGCCTTGCGCCCCTTGACGGTACCGGCCAATTGTATCGCACCACCGAACAACAACAGTTTTTCGGTAAGCGTTGTCTTGCCGGCATCCGGATGCGAGATAATCGCAAAAGTACGCCGCCGCTGAATTTCGGAATTCAAAGTGTCAAATGACCTTGGTTGATGGGGAGTGCCAGCTCGCTCGGATACGCTGCTCAGGGCAACTCGCGCGACATGACAATTGCGTCCTCGCGGCCGTTTTTCGCCGCATAGTAGTTCTTGCGCCGACCGATCTCGGCAAAACCGGCCTGAAGGTACAATTTTAACGCACCCGAGTTTGAAGGACGAACTTCCAGAAACATCGTTTTCGCCCCCTGAATCATCACGCTCGCGATCGACTGCTCCAGCAGTGCCTGCGCCCGGCCATGCCGCCTCATCCGGGGCGCCACACAAAGATTGAGCATATGCGATTCCCCGGCCGCGCAACTTACTATGGCGAAGCCTGAAAGCTGATCAGCCGCTTCGAGCACCAGGCACAAATACACCTGCATGCAGTCGCGAAATATTTGCTCGCTCCACGGAAAACCATAGCTCGCGCGCTCAATGGCCATTACCTGCGCGAGGTCTTCGGCTTCCATCACTCGAACAGTTTCGATCAGTCCTTCAGCGTTGCTGCTCATCCAGGTAGCTCTTCAACCGTTTGAGGTCTTCCCAGGCGGGCCGCTTGGCGGCGTTATTTTCAAGTAAATCATTGGGATGAATAGTAACCGCAAGCGCGAGACCAGTGCCTGTGTGGCGCAGTAAACTCTCACGCAGGTGCGCCAGACTGCCCACATCGCTGGCCCGGGCCAGATTGGCCATCAGCAGTATGGCCTTGATGTGCGCGGCACATTGCAACGGCTCGCCGCCGTCGCTGTGCTGACATATACGCTGCTGCGAACTCATATCGAGCGAAATTGCTTTTAACATAGATGCCAGCAACTGATCCGCCGCTTCACTATCTGCCCGACTTTCCATCACCAGTAACAGATTGCCACCGTCGCCCGTCGCAAGGGTTTGAAATCGGGATTCGCTGAGCCATCGGTCCACTGCCGCAGCATCGAGCTGATAAAGCGGCGCTGTTCGCGCAGGTGGATTGCCTGTCGGCGGGTTTACTTGTGACGGCGGATCGGACGGTTGCGAGTTGGGCTGCGCCGTTTGCCGTGCTGTTTTGTGCACCCAGCTCTCGATCCCCATCGGCTGCAGGTAGCGGCGGGCGAGCGTTGCTCTGTCGAGTGCTTTTTTCACCTGACTGGTCAGTATCAGCCGCGTTTCTTGCGCATCCAGCGCCAGCCGGCATGCAGTGGTCCGGACAGGCAATAAAGGGCGAAACCGGCAAACAGAACCTTGGGCGGATCAATCGAGGCGAACACAAATATCATCACCAGCAACAGCATCGCCATGAAGGGAATGCGCTGCGCCGCGCCAAAATCCTTGAAGCTGTAGTACGCAAAATTACTGACCATCAGCAGCGCGCCGCCGACGGTGACGATCATCGAAAACCAGGCGACCTGGCTGCCCGTGAACCCCGTATCGTGAAATACCCATACGGTGCACACCAGCAATGCCGCTGCCGACGGGCTGGCGAGCCCCTGAAAAAATCGCTTGTCGACCTTGCCTACCTGCACATTGAACCGGGCCAGGCGCAACGCTGCACAGGCGGCAAACAGAAAAGCCGCCAGCCAGCCCGCTTTGCCGAAACCCTGCCGCTCAACCGCATGCAGCGACCACTCGTACATAATCAGCGCCGGGGCAATACCAAAAGACACCATGTCGGACATACTGTCGTATTCCGCGCCAAAAGCGCTGGAGGTATTTGTCAGCCGGGCGATGCGCCCGTCCAGCCCATCCAGCACCAGGGCCACCAGCACGGCAATGGCCGCATACTCGAAACGATTGTTGATCGCCGCAATGATCGCGTAGAAACCGGCAAACAGCGCAGCAGTGGTGAATAAATTGGGCAGCAGATAAATTGCCCTGCTGCGCTTTTTAGCGTGCGGTGGATCGGTTTTGCCTGAATCAGTCATATCGCCCTGTTTAGCTTCTTTACGTTGGGTAGTCTGGCAAGTGTTGAAAATATCGCGCCAGACTTGCCAACGGCCCGCACCGGCTCACAGACCGGTGCGTCGTTTTGTCAGTTAATCGCTTTTCGATACCGGAAGGCGAGAGACTAGACCTTCAGGCCTTTGTCTCCGCGAGCGATACCGGTGACCCCGGAACGCACCACTTCCAGAATGTTGTCATCCCCGACACTCGCCATGAAGGCGTCGAGCTTCTCGCTGTCGCCGGTCAGCTCGATAATGTAGGAGGAATCGGTAACATCAATGATCTTGCTGCGAAAGATGTCGGTCAGGCGCTTTACCTCCTCGCGATCAACCCCGGTCGCGCGCACCTTGATCAACATCATCTCGCGCTCGACGTGCGACGCCTCGGTCAGGTCGGTCAGGCGCACAACATCGACGAGCTTGTTCAATTGCTTGGTTATCTGCTCGATGGTGCGATCGTCGCCGCGCGTGACCAGCGTGGTGCGCGACAGCGTGGGATCGTTGGTTGGTGCAACTGTCAGTGACTCGATATTGTAGCCACGCATGCTAAACAAACCCGCCACCCGCGACAGCGCACCACTTTCATTTTCAAGCAAAACCGAAATTATATGCCGCCCCTCCCGATTCATACGGCAGCTCCGTAATTCGGATGCAGCCGCATTTGGTGATGCCCTTTACCCGCTTCGATCATCGGATAGACATTTTCAGTCTCGTCGGTGATGAAATCCATGAACACGAGCCGGTTTTTAGCTGCCAGCGCTTCGCGCAGCGCACCTTCAACGTCAGCGGGTTTTTCGATCTTCATACCGACGTGGCCGTAGGATTCTGCGAGCTTCACAAAATCGGGCAAGGCGTCGACGTAGGAATTGGAATAGCGCCCGTTGTACTGGAATTCCTGCCACTGCCGCACCATCCCAAGATAGCGGTTGTTCAGGTTGATGACCTTGACTGGCAGGTTGTACTGGCTGGCGGTGGACAGTTCTTGCAGACACATCTGAACGCTGGCTTCGCCTGTGATGCAGGCGACATCGGCATCCGGGTGGGCGAGCTTCACGCCGAGCGCTGAGGGCAAACCAAAGCCCATCGTGCCGAGCCCGCCCGAGTTGATCCAGCGTCTTGGCTCATCGAAGCCATAATACTGCGCCGCCCACATCTGGTGCTGCCCGACATCTGATGTGACGTAGGCATCTCCACCAGTGACTTCCCACAGCTTCTGTATGACATATTGCGGCTTGATGACATCATCAGACGAGTCGTAGCCGAGGCTGTTAACGCCGCGCCATTCATTAACCTGGTCCCACCACGCCTTGAGTTCGCCGGCATCGACCCGCCGCTCATCACTGGCAATTAGCTCATTCATGCTGGTGAGTACTTTCTTGACGTCGCCAACGATAGGCACGTGGGCGGTGATCGTTTTAGAGATCGAGGCGGGATCGATGTCGATGTGAATGATCTTGGCAGACGGGCAGAACTGGTCGGTCTCGCCGGTGACTCGATCGTCGAAGCGGGCGCCAACGGCCAGCACAACGTCGGCCTGATGCATCGCCATGTTCGCCTCGTAGGTGCCGTGCATACCCAGCATGCCAATGAAATGTTCGCCACTCGACGGGTAGGCCCCCAGGCCCATAAGGGTACTGGTGAGCGGGTAACCCAGGGTGCCGGCAAGATCGCGCAATTCGGCACTGGCCTCGCCCATCAGCACACCGCCACCGGTGTAAATGACGGGGCGCCTGGCCGCGAGCAGCAAATCCAGCGCTTTGCGAACCTGCCCGCTGTGACCGCCGGCGACCGGATTGTAGGAGCGCATCGACACTTCCTTCGGATAGGCGTACGGGATTTTCACGTTGGGCGCTGTGAAATCTTTGGGTATGTCCACGACCACAGGCCCGGGCCGACCGGTTGTCGCCACATAGAAAGCCTTGCGCAGCACCGGGGCGATGTCTTCGACGCTCTGAACCATGAAGTTGTGCTTGACGCACGGCCGCGTACAGCCGATGGCATCGACCTCCTGAAATGCATCGGTTCCGATGTATTTGGAAGTTACCTGCCCGGTTATTACAACGAGCGGAATGGAGTCGAGGTGTGCCGTTGCGATGCCGGTAACCGCATTGGTGGCGCCCGGCCCGGATGTCACCAGCACAACGCCGGGTTTGCCGGTCGCCCGGGAGTAGCCGTCGGCCATGTGAGTGGCGCCCTGTTCGTGGCGCACCAGAATGTGCTTGACATCGTTCTGGCGAAATACCGCATCGTAAATGTGCAGCACCGCCCCGCCCGGGTAGCCGAACAAATACTCGACGCCCTCGTCTTTTAGCGCCTGGATTATTATCTCGCCGCCGGATAATTCCACTGTTGCTTCACCTTCGCTGTTTTGTCTGTAATGGTTAAGTAGCTGTACGAGCAGGTAGCTTTATCGTCTGCGTCCGCACAATAGGCGACGTCACATGGTAATGTGATGATTACTCTGCCCGCCGGTATCGAACCAACCATGCGCGCCATGGTCAGTCTCTGCAGTAGCAGGACGGACGCTTTGGCTGGGGCTGGAGTTGGGGGTTGACCGCTTCGCATTGCGAATATGACATGCAGCCCATTCAGCGTCCAGTGTTATGGCCAAAGTCGGCGCAAAAACACGCTTTGATATCGCAATCGGCCAGCCCGTTCACACTACGGGGCACGGACATGCTGTCAGACTAACCGGATTATGCACCTTGACCAAACATTCCAGAACGTCGCTATCGGGCAGATGAAAACAACCATCGCCGCACTTCTGCTGAGCTTTGTCGTTGCGTTCTCCGGCGAAAGCCGCGCGCAGACGCTCGACCTCAATCTGCCGCAAATGGGCGAGCCGGCCGATCAGGTGATGTCACTTCGGGAAGAGCAGGCACTGGGCCGGCGGTTCATGCTGCAGATTCGAGCCCATCTGCCACTGGTCGACGACATCGAGCTAAACCAATACATCCAGGGCCTCGGACGGCGCTTGTTGCTGGGCCACGAGACGATCAATCCGGCCGACTACCACTTTTTCATCATCGACAACCCTGATATCAACGCCTTCGCCATTCCGGGCGGATTTATCGGTATCAACAGCGGGCTGATCATGGCTGCTGAAAACGAAGCGCAACTGGCCAGCGTGATGGCGCACGAAATCGCCCACGTCACTCAGCGCCACATCGCCAGGCTTCACGCCTCTCAGGGCAACACCGGTTTGCGAACGCTGGCGACCATTGTCGCCGCTCTTTTGATCAGCAGTCAGTCACCCGAAGCGGGCCAGGCAGCCCTGCTGACCGGCATAGCAGTCAGCCAGCAATCGCGCATCAACTTCACCCGGCGGCATGAGTACGAGGCCGATCGGATCGGCATACAATTGCTCGCCAGGGCGGGATACAACGGCCGCGCGGCGATCGATTTCTTTGAAATCCTGCGCCGCCGGATCTCTTTGAACAGCAGTGAATCGATGGAATTTCTGCAGACTCACCCGCTGACAACTAACCGGATTGCCGAGGCGCGCAACAATGCCAAACGGCTGCAGGACCCGGTGGCGCTGGAGGACAGCGTCGAGTTTCAATTGCAACAGATGAAAGTAGTGGTAATGCACGCCGCCAATCCCGAATCGCTCGCCGCATCACTGGAAGCCGGCCATATGAGAGCCAGTGCTGTGGCAAGATTGTACGGGCGGAGCCTGCTTCATCTGAACGCCGGACGGCCCTCACTCGCCAAACCGCTGGTTGAGAAATTGCTCGCACGCCTGCCCGACAGCACAAGCGCACAGCTACTGGCCGCCAGAGTTGCCCACGAGAGTGATCGACAGGCCGAGGCCGAGCGAATCCTGTTATCGATTACCGAGGTCCAGCCGGACAACTACGCCGCGGTCGACTTCTATCTCGACGTTCTGGCACAGCAAAAGCGCACCACACGGGCGAGAAACGCAGTGAAATCCTACTTGCGACACAGCTCTGATCCGGCGCCGAACATTTACCGACGCTATGCAGAGATGCTGGAGACAGACGGTGATCTGAGCGCCAGCCACGAGGCGATGGCCGACCATTTCTTTACGCTTGGCGATCTCGCCAGTGCGGTCGAACAGTTGCGGTTGGCGCTTCGTAACGCCGTGGTGAATTCTAATGATGAATCGCGGCTCACGGCCAGACTGCAGGATGCGCGCGCGCAGCTGTCAGGGGCCGCCGGCAGCAACTAGTGCTCTGATCGAGCCGGCCCGAGAGTAACTCGGGCGAGCGCGGATCAAATACTAACTACGCCTGCAGCTTTGGACCTGCGGCGACCAGACTGGCACCCTCTGCCGTATCTGTATACTTCTCGAAGTTTTCGATGAATCGTCGCGCCAGATCAGTGGCTTTTTCATTCCACTGGTCAGCAGATTCGTAGGTGTCCCGGGGATCGAGAATGCCATCTGCGACACCGTCGAGTGCTACGGGCACTTCCAGCCCAAACACCGGGATGGTGGTGGCTTCGGCGTCATCAATCGCACCACTCAGGATCGCGTCAATGATGGCGCGCGTATCCTTAATGGAAATCCGCTTTCCCGACCCATTCCAGCCCGTGTTTACCAGATAGGCTTTGGCACCGGACTTTTCCATTCGTTTAACCAGTTCCTCACCGTAACGGGTGGGGTGCAAACTCAGGAAAGCTGCCCCGAAACAGGCAGAGAAAGTTGGCGTGGGTTCGTTAATTCCACGCTCTGTACCGGCAAGCTTGGCAGTAAAACCAGACAGAAAGTGATACTTGGTCTGCTCCGGTGTCAGTCGCGAAACCGGCGGCAACACACCGAAAGCATCAGCAGACAGAAAAATCACTTTGGTGGCGTGTCCCGCTTTGGATACCGGCTTGACGATACGAGTGATGTGATCAATCGGATAGGAGACGCGTGCGTTTTCTGTTTTTGAAGGGTCATCGAAATCGATACTGCCATCGTCGCGCACGACGACATTTTCCAGCAGCGCATCGCGTCGAATTGCGCGATAGATGTCGGGCTCGGCCTCGGCACTCAGGCGAATAGTCTTCGCGTAACAGCCGCCTTCAAAGTTGAATACACCGTCGTCATCCCAGCCGTGCTCGTCGTCGCCGAGCAGCAGTCGTTTGGGATCGGCGGAAAGCGTGGTTTTACCTGTACCGGACAATCCAAAAAACACAGCGACATCGCCACCTTCGCCAACGTTTGCCGAGCAGTGCATCGACGCAATTCCACGTTGTGGCAACAGGTAGTTCATGATCGAGAACATACCTTTTTTCATTTCGCCGCCGTACCAGGTGCCACCGATTAACTGCATCCGTTCGGTTAAATTGAACGCGACAAAGTTTTCCGACGACAGGCCGTGTTCCTGCCACCTGGTGTTGGTCGTGCGGGCGCCGTTCATCACGATGAAGTCGGGATGATAACTCGCGAGTTCAGCGTCTGTCGGCTGGATAAACATGTTTTTTACAAAGTGCGCCTGCCAGGCAACCTCGGTGATGAACCGCACTGAAAGGCGCGTGTCTGCATTGGCACCGCAGAATGTGTCGACGACAAACAAGCGCTTGCCACTCAACTGCCCGGTTACCGTGGACTTGAGATCATTCCAGACGGACTGATCAATCGGCTTGTTGTCGTTTTTACCCTGATCAGACCACCACAGTGTGTCGCGCGTGAGATCGTCGCGAACAATATATTTGTCTTTCGGAGAACGGCCGGTGAATTCACCGGTGTCGACAGCGACTGCACCCAGGTCAGTGACCACGCAGCGCTCGAAGCCCTCAAGTTCAGGGCGTGTTTCCTCTTTGAACAAGAGGTCAAAGTCGGGGTTGTGGATTATTTCTGAGGCACCGGTGATGCCGTATTCAGACAAATCGATACCGTCACCGACACTTTTGGCGGCGCTGCTTGGCATTTAGCTCTCCTGCAAGATTACTAAAAGGATTGTTCAGATCGCGAACCATAGACGCAATTTCCAGTGGAAACAACGGCTTTTTCGTGCCGTAATACTGCAAGCTCCACTGAGGCGATCACCGCGCAAAGATTAACAATTACGCTGCATCACGCCTGCGCGCCGCCGTAAAACATTAAAAAACGATCAATACAAATCCTGCAAATATCGGTCACAATTACCTGCAAACCGTGCCCTTTGCACACCAGATCGCCGCCTCTGCGGCTAGCCTGATGTCACTTTATAAATCCCAGCAACGATTACTGCGAGGCCCTTATGTTCCGACTGACTTTAGCTCCAGCGTGTATGTTCGCACTGCTACTCTCGGGTTGCGCCTCTTTGTTCGAAGAACCGTTCGACGCACCTGAAGCACCTGCGAGCAATTCGGTTCCCGCAAGCACTGAGACTAGCAGCACTCCATCCGCCGTTCCCAAAGGTACAGAGTCTGTTACGGCCGATGACACAAATTCACAACCGGCCTACTTCACGATCGCAACTTTCGATGAACTAAATGGGTCGTTTTCCCGGCTCGCCTTTGTGCATTTCACCAATCTGGGCGCCAATCGAGACACCAATCGCGAGTTAGCACTGTGCCAGGGCGTCAGAAATCAGTACACGGCCACGCCGATCAGCGAGGTTCCGACGGGTGCCAGTCTTCTGGTTTGGCCGGTCAGCGAAGCGATCACGGATGACGTGTGTCTGGAGATGCTCACCAAATACGAACCGGTAGACATTCGCCAATCGACCGCCGAACGGGTGAAAGACCTGGCGACCGGTCCCTTCCTGCTGGCGCGCGACGATGCGCAAAAGCAGATGATCTACGATATGTCGAATTTGCAGCGCGACGCCCTGCCCGCCGCACTTCGAGCCTGGGGCCGGATTTTCAAGGGTCCGACTGCACAGTGGCCCGAGTACCGCTACGCCCGATAACGCGTTAGTGCAGCAGTGCGACGATCCGATCGAGTAACTCGCTATCGGCCTGGTGCAAGCCCTCAATCGCATTGAAATGATGGCAGTCGGGTTGCTGCCAAAGCTCTGCCTCGAGCGCTTGATCGAGGCACCATTGCCAATACTGTTGCGACTGGCGCTGAAATTCGTCTGACTCCAGAGCACCGACGCACACCAGCACGCGCGCCGGCGATTGAACTGCAAGGTGTTGCGGGCTTTGCCGGCAGATCGTCTCGTGCGAGAGACTAAGCGTTGGCTGCAAGTAGGAATAGCGCAGTGGATGCAAGTCGAATACGCCGCTGATGGGCACCGCCGCGGTTATGGTATCTGCCGGTAACTGGTAGTTGGTTTGCCAGTCGGTGGCCAATAACATACCCACCTGCTGACCACCGGCCGAATGACCGATCGCAACGATATTGTCGCGATCGCCATTGAACTGTGCCGCGTGCTGATACAGCCACGCAATCAGCGCTCGCGACTGGCGCGTAATCTCATCGACACTCACCTGCGGGCACAGTGCGTAGTTGCTCACAACCACACAGAAGCCCCTGGCATGGAGACCGGCGGCAACGAAGGAAAAGTCGCTCGCCGCACCGGCTCGCCAATAGCCGCCATGGATGAACACCGCTACCGGTGAAGCTGGCTGAGCAGCCGGATAAACCTCGGCATACTCGCTCACAGTGGGACCAAAACGATGCTGCGCATGTGGCAGTTCGGCGCGCACCTGTTCGCTGCTGCGCTGGTACCAGGCCATCCAGTCGGCAAAGTCAGGCACGTTGCTGCCGGCATTGTACTGAGCATCGATTTCGTCCTGTGACCGGAAATCTCTGTAAAGTTTCATGCTGCTATTGTACTGTCAGAGCAGCTTACGGACTCCATTCATCGGGAACGATTATTTATGCAGGTTGTTTACATCATGCTCGCGATTGTCGCCATCCTGGCTGGCCTGGCTTTGGCCGGTCCTCGTGTGGATCGCAGCACTGCATTCCAGTTGCCTCGGCCAGACGGCGATCTCGACAACTGGCTGCAAACAGCGGAATCACGATTTGACGATATAACGCCCGGTGCAGAAAAGACCATCGTTTGGCACGATCCGCAGACTCGCGCAGCGACAGACTATGCCTTCATTTACCTGCATGGATTTTCCGCTACCCGCCAGGAGACCGCACCGGTCACTGACACCATAGCCAGTCACTTTAATAGCAATGTTTTCTATACGCGGCTGCAGGGCCACGGTCGGGGCCAGGAGGCGATGGCAGAGGGCAGCGTCAGCGGCTGGGTAGCAGATGTTGCAGAGGCGATGGCCGTGGCCAGTCAACTGGGGCAGAAAATTGTGCTGGTGGGGTGCTCGACCGGTGCGACGCTCGCCTGGTGGGCATCCCAGCAACCGGAATTTCGCGAAAAAATCTCGGCTCTGGTACTTTTTTCGCCCAATTTCTCCCTCTACGACAAAAACAGCCGCGTGCTGTTATGGCCATGGGGCGAACAGATCGGCAAACTGGTGATCGGCCCTTATCGCAGCTTCGAGCCCGAAAACGAACAAGTGGCAAAGTTCTGGACGCCACGCTATCCGGTTGGCGCATTGCTGCCGATGACAGCGATTGTCGATGTGGCGGCGAGCTTGCCGCCTGAGGCGCAGACGGTGCCCACATTTATGGTCTATTCAAATCTCGATACGACTGTCGATGCCAGCGTCAGCAACGACTACTACGAGCGATTGGGTGTCGCCAAGGATCGGCTGGTAATCGATAACCCGGACGCAGCCTCTCACCATGTGATCCTGGGCGACATTATGGCGCCGGAAAACAATCAGGCCGCTGTCGATGCAGCTATTGCGTTTATAGCTGGCCTGGAAGGCTGAATGCGTTAATCCAGCTCAAACGAGGCAAGCGAGCGCTCGCCATCGACGAGCTCTATGCGGCGGTAAGCTGAGCGCTCGAGGCGATAGACCGCGCAGGGATGGCTCAGCTGCTGGATCACCCGGCGACCGGCAGGCGGTGGTTTGAGTGACACTTCCACACGCGCGGTACTACCGTCCAGCCGCACCGGGATGTCGCCCAGTGCTATCGACCAGGCAGGATTGGGTTGTTCACCAAAATCGGCAATCAATACGACTTCGCGCTGAAAATCCACAGGCTTTGCGAGCACAGCCTGGCGCGCCTGCAACCACGACGTCAATGAAGTGCTATCGCTGTGCAGCATAAACCCCGCTGCGCCTTCGGCCTCACAGGGAACAACATACGCTAGCGGTTCGATCGCCGGCACGCCTTTGCATGCTGTGAGCAAACCGAGCAAACCGTACATCAGCCATTTACGCACGACCGAAACGCAAGCGACCCGGCGCAATGCAAAAGAGACCGGGTTCGGTCACGATCAGGCCTCTGTCATCGCCCTGAGTACGTCGTGCTGGGTGATAATCCGCACGCCGCCGGCTCGCAGCGGCACAAGCACAGCAGGATTCTCGCGCGTGATCATGGATGCCAGCACGTCCAGTGTGGTATCCAGCGGTACCACCTGAAACGGTTTGCCCATCACCGCGGATACGGGCTGATCGCGAATCTGCGGATCGTCAATCATTGCACTCAACAGTTTTGAATCCACCAGGCTGCCGACAAATTCATCGCCATCCCGTACCGGGGCCTGAGATACATTGGCCTGGGTCAGCCGCATCACCGCTTCGCTGACCGTGGTGTTGTGATCCACGCTGAGCATCTCGCCACTGGCCGCATCGTCGGCTGTGACGATATCGCGCGCCGTTGCATAGTCGCGCTCTTCGAGAAAACCGTGATCCTTCATCCAGCTGTCGTTATATATTTTGCCGAGATAGCGGGTGCCGTGATCCGGCAGGATAATGACCATCAGGTCGTCATCGGAGAGGTTTTCGCGCGCCCACTCCAGCGCACCGGCTACCGCTGAACCACAGGACCAGCCAACAAACAGCCCCTCTTCGCGGGCCAGTCGACGCGTCATGATGGCCGAATCTTTATCGGTGACCTTGACGAACTGATCAATGACGTCAAAGTCGACGTTCTTTGGCAGGATGTCTTCGCCGATGCCCTCTGTCATGTAGGGATAGATTTCGTTTTCATCGAATACCCCGGTTTCCTTGTACTTCTTGAATACCGAACCGTAGGTATCGATGCCGAGCGTCATGACATCGGGGTTTTGCTCTTTGAGATACCGCGCCACACCACACATACTGCCGCCGGTGCCGACGCCTGCAGCGTAGTGCGTGACTTTGCCATCGGTGTCGCGCCAGATTTCAGGCCCGGTTGACTCGTAATGCGCCTGCGAGTTGGCCGGGTTGTCGTACTGGTTCGGGTAAATAGAGTTTGGAGTGTCGGCGTGCAGTTGCTGCGCCACTGAGTAGTAAGAGCGCGGATCGTCCGGCGGCACGCTGGTCGGGCAGACGATAACTTCAGCTCCCACCGCGCGCAGAATATCCATTTTTTCCTGCGATTGTTTGTCCGCCAGGGTGAACACGCATTTGTATCCTCTGGCGATAGCCCCCAGCGCCAGCCCCATACCGGTGTTGCCCGAGGTACCCTCGATAATGGTGCCACCCGGCTTCAAGTCGCCCGCTTTTTCGGCGTCTTCGATCATCTTCAACGCCATCCGGTCCTTCATGGAATTGCCCGGATTGAAGTACTCCACCTTGACGACAATGTTGCCGGGGATACCGCGATTGACGCTGTTCAAACGAACCAGTGGCGTATCACCGATCGTATCGATTATCGAGTCGAGTATTTTCATGTGCAATAGCTGGTGTCAGTTACCGGCCGCAAGCAAGGCCGCCGGTTAACGATTGTGGGACGGGAAACAACCCCGGCATTGTAGCAGTAAAGCGCGCAAAGCCTGTCACTCAAACCAGGTCGCCAATGGCCTGCAGAAGATGATCGACATCGGCAGCCTCGGTGAAGTAGCCTGGCGATATTCGCACCGCACCACCGGCTGCGATGGTCTGAAAACTTTCGTGTACCAGCGGTGCGCAGTGCAGTCCGGCGCGCACACTGATGTGGTAATCGGCGTCCAGCATTTCAGACATCTGCTGTGCCGGCGTGCCATCTACCAGGAAACTCAAGGTCGAAACGCGCGCCTGGTCCTCGGCGTGACTGCCGAGCATATGTACAGCAGGGATATTCTTCAGTCCGGCCGCGATGCGATTGACGTGCTCCATCTCGGTGGCGTGTATGTGTGCAATCGCCGCCTGGCAGCACGCGCGATGATCAGCACTTTCGGCCAGTTGCTGCGCACCCAGCTCGGCAAACCACTTTTGCGCCGCATGCAGGCCGGCCACCCCGGGAATTGACAAGGTCCCGGCCTCCAGCCGGTGCGGATAGCCATCGGGCTGGAATGGCGATTCCGAATTGACCCCGGTACCGCCAAATCGCGGTGCTCGCAGCTCGACATCGTCGGCGACGATCATGCCGCCCACACCCATCGGGCCAAATAGCCCTTTGTGTCCGGTGAAAGTGAGTACGCCGATACCGGATTGCTGCATATCAATGGGCACGACACCGGCGGTTTGCGCGCTATCCACAATGAAGCAGGCACCGCACTGACGCGCCAGCGCCCCTACCGCAGACAAATCCTGCACGGTCCCCAGCACGTTCGATGCGTGATTCAAAACGATGGCTTTGGTGTTGCCCTGAATGGCCGATTCGAGGGCCTGCAGATCGAGATAGCCATCATCGCTATGCGCGACCCGGGTAACGCTGACACCGAAATCGCGTTCCAGATGATTGGCCGTTCGCAGCACGGCATTGTGCTCGAGCTGGCTGATGATTACATGATCGCCGGCGTCGACCAGACCCCGCAGTGCGGTATTTAGTGAATCGGTGGCATTGAGCGTGAACACAACGCGCGACGGGTCACCGGCAAAACCGAAGAACTGCGCGAGCATTGAGCGCGTCTCGACAATCATCTGCTCCGCTTCAACCGCCAGCTGGGAGCCTGAACGCCCGGGATTGACCCCGTGTGAGCGAAAAAAACTATCCATAAACTGATAGACCGGCTCGGGCTTGGGCCAGGTCGTCGCGGCATTGTCAAAGTAGTAGTTTTCTTTCACTTCGGCTGTTCCTGTTGCGTGTTCGGGACTTCTACAGTCCGCAGGCATCACCATCGCTGCGGGGATCAAACGCCCCTTCAATCAGGCCGGATGGATGGCGAACCAAAGCACCGGCATGGCCCATCACTTCGTCAAAATCCCCGATCACTTCAAGATCGTGACCCGCGGCGCGCAACGCATCGAACACTGCCGGATCAAATCGATTTTCAATCCGCAGGTTGGTCTGCTCACTACCCCAGGTGCGTCCCAGTAACCAACGCGGTGCTGTTATCGCCTGTTGCAGCCCGGAACCGGCCATCACGTAGCGGGCAAACATCATCGCCTGGGTTTGTGGCTGCCCCTCTCCGCCCATGGTGCCGTAGGGCATGACGCGACCGTCTTCCAGTTCGGCAAACGCCGGTTGAATGGTATGGAAAGGCCTGCGACGCGGCTGCAAGCTGTTGTGGTGAGATTCATCAAGGCTGAAACTGGTGCCGCGGTTCTGCCAGACGATGCCACTCTCCGGCAATACCACACCCGAGCCAAACTCCCAGTAAATACTTTGAATAAAGCTGACCGATCGACCGCTGCTGTCGATCGCTCCCAACCAGACTGTGTCGCCACCCGGTGCAGCATCCGGCCACGGGATAGCGTTGTGCGGATCGATACCGGCGGCCAGTTCATCGAGCAGACCGGCATCCAGAAAGGATTCGGCAGGTTTTGCCATCCAGGCGGGATCGGACACTTGTCGGTCGCGAATCCTGAATGCCTGTTTTGTCGATTCCACCAGCGCGTGAACGAAAGCGTAATCATCGACACTGCCAACGCCCAGGCGCTCGTATATGCCGAGCAACATCAGCGAGGCCAGGCCCTGCGTCGGCGGTGGCATGTTGTACACCTTGTGCCCTGCGACCTGCAGCGACAGCGGTTTTACCGCCAGGCAGTTGTGGGCGTTGAGATCATCGAGCGCCAGCGGTGAGCCGGCGGCGGCCAGATCACTGGCCATGCTGCGCGCCATATCACCGCGATAAAAATCGTCGAGCCCGTTGGCAGCGAGCTTTCCAAGCGTTTCTGCGATTCGCGCCTGCACGATGCGATCACCCAGCGCCGGAGGTTTGCCGTCAGTCAGCCAGGTGTCGGCGAAGCCGGGTTGATCGACCAGTTCTGCAAGCTTGCCCGCAGCGTTGTTGGCCAGCGTTGCCGCTGCCGGCACGCCCTGTTTGGCGTAGAAAATTGCATCTTCAAACAGCCGGTCGAACGACATCGTGCCGCCCCATTTGTCCGTGCTGTGTCGGTGTGCTGCGTGCCATCCCGATACTGCGCCAGCGACAGTGAGCGCGGCTTGCGGCCCCCGCCCGGGAATCGCTGCGTGCCCGCGGCTTCGATACCAATCGATATTGGCGGCACTTGCGGCGGCACCACAGGCATCGATACCGGCAGGATCACTGCCGGGCTCGTGCAGGAGCCAGAAATTGTCGCCCCCCAGGCTGTTCATGTGAGGGTACACCACCGCTATAGTACTGGCGGCGGCCAGCATTGCCTCAATGGCATTGCCGCCTTCGCGCAGTACCCGTGCACCTGCTTGTGCGGCCAGGTGATGCGGAGCGACCACCATACCGTGGCTGGATTGTCTGGATTGGAGCATGGAATCCCGGTTGTAGATTGTTCTGGTTTAAGCGTTACTCTCTGCGCCGGCAAACAGCAATGCGATGCCACCCGCGATCAGCACGCCTCCGCACAACTGCAGCCACCCCATCGGTTCTGCAAACAGCCGCCAGGCGGCAAACAACCCGAGCAAAACCGATCCGGCGATAATGACTGGCATAACCACACCGACTGACAACGGTGGCTCGCCCGCAATTCCGGTGTAGAGATAAAAGTAGCAGATTTCTGCAGCCCCTATGCACAGGCCGGCTATCGCCGCCCAGCCATAGGCTCCTGCCGGCAGCGCGAGCGCAGCATTGCTGGTGGTTTTCAGCAGCAACAGAAAAACCGTCGATACGGCCAGCGCCGACACCTGCAGTGCGATAGTGGCGGTGATGGTGCTGGTTGTCGACGGTACAAACGATGCCGATTGCCTGACCAGCAGGTTATAGCCCGTATAGAGCAGCGTCGTCAGCACCAGTAAACCTATACTGGCGAGGTGCAGTTTCATGCGACGATTCTAAACCGCAACAGCACAACCACGCGTGTCAGGGCTGAAACCCGAACACCTGACCAAGCGCGATCGACAACTGCGGGCTGCGTTCACCATCAATGCTGTTGAGTGGCATGGCGACATCGATCCGCGTGACCGTGCCACCCATCAACGGACTGGAGCCCAGCCGCAAACCCAGCCCGACGGAGGAACCGGCGAGCGACAGTGAACGCGAAGGATCGCCAATCCAGCCAGCATCGAAAAATGCGATTGCACCTATATCAATCGGCCCCATCCGCCAGCCTGTGCCAATGCGATCCTCAAGATTGAGCCGAACCCGCCTTTGGCCATTGAACTGGCGCGCCGGATAGCCGCGCAGGCCGTTGTCCTCGCCGAGGGTAAATTGCGCCGGCAGCCGATCGCCGTTGTCTGCTACGCGAAGATCCAGCCGCGCTGCAAAAGTATGTGCCGCCAGGCTGAAATCGAAACCGTGCAATGCCACTGTGTAGGACCAGCTATCGTCTGTTTCGGGTAGCGCGCTGACACTCGCAGTCGTGCTGATCGCAGCCAGTCGGTGCGCACCAATCGCCCGGGCACTGGCCGCCTTTATCTGCAAAAAGGGCTCGAGTCTGGAATCGGCGCCGGTGTCACTGCGGTAGTTCAGGCCGCCGGTCAAGCCGATCGAGCTGGACAACCTGATGTCCTGCACGTAGCCCAGCGTGTCGATGTTGGATACCTTACGGTAGCTGTCCAAACGATTATGGCCGAGCGTGAAGCCGGCAAACACCTCGCGATTGTCCGCCGGAACAAGCACCTCAGCCGCATCGATACCGCGTGCTGCCTGATACTCAGTCTGTTTGGCGCTGACACTGAATCCGCGGCTGATCCGGCGCTGCGGCGGCCCGTGACGCCAGGTCGATTGATAGACGAGCGAGCCCCGTTCTTCGGGTACCTGAATGACAGAGGCAGCTGCGTCGTAGTAGTCGACATCGCGGGATTCGTTGTTGGCCTGAAAGCTCCAGGATCGGCGCTGTGATTGCCGCTTGAAGGGCCGACTGATCAACACCGAGCCAAACTCACCCTCCTCGGTGCGGCCAAATTGATATTGTGAGCGCAGATCGCCGCCGGCCAGGTGTAGATCGCGGTAGCTGATCGCGCCCAGCGTTTCATCACTGGTATTGCCAGAATAACTGAGCGTAAGGCTGTCGCCGGTGCCCAGCAGGTTGCGCTCGCCGACCGTGAACCCGACTTCGCCCACTCCACCCAGAAAAGATCCGGATGCGCTGGCGATCAGCGTCAGCTGGTCGCGGGTGTCGATGTGAATCTGCCAAAGCTCGTCAACCGCTACCAGCCGCACGCTAACGCTCGCGAATATGCGCAGATCACGTAACTGCCTTTCGATCTCCGCCACCAGATCATCGCTTACGACATCACCGGGTTTCAGCCCTGTCTCGCGCAGAATGGTCTGTTCCCGGGTGGTGGAATGGACTGCATTCGCGGCACGGTAGACGAGCCGATCGCGCACCTGCTGCTCGCTGAACACGTTCTGCCGATTGATCACAACCGCCGAAATCACGCGCTCACCAGCCAGCGCCGAGGCGCAGCAAACTAGCGCCAGCGCGACACAAAGCACCAGGTTTCCTAGAGAATCGGGCAAAAGTGTTTCACCGGAGTTGGCGACTGCCGAAGCAGTCATTAATCGGTTTAAACCTGTGCAAAAACCAGGCTGTTGTTCACGCCCGCTGCGGGCCTTGGCAAAGCGGACATTCCTCAATCAAGTTGCGATGGCACTCGCCGACACCAAACAGGTAGGCAAACCGGGCGAGCGCTGTGCGCTGTCGGCATCATGGCCATCGACCCGTGCCGGTCAATACTTATAATAATATGCATCGCAACTACTCTAAATCATTATCGGCAAAGGCTTTTCGAGCCACTGCTGTGGCGACTTTGCTGTTGTGCTGCGCAATTCGCCCGGCGATCGGCGACTCGCTGGAATCGGCAAGAGCGCTGGAACAGTCACGCGACTACGCCGGTGCGCTGCAGGCCTACAAATCCTGGCTTGCCAGCCCCGCCGCCAGTGGCGCTGAAAAACGCTATGTAAAAATTAAGCTGCCAGTGCTCGAAGAGGCACAAAAGCTGGGTGCCGGTGCCGATCTGGACCTCTATCTCGATGCCCTTTCCGATCGCGCCAATGACGACATCCCGGCCGCACTCGCCAAATTAAATCAACTGCTGGATCGCTTTCCGAACAGCCGGTTGCTCGATGATAGCCGCTATCTGATCGGCTACATCAAAATGATGGATGAGTTTGATTTTACCTCGGCCAGTGAGTCGATGGCACAACTGCAGCGCGACTACCCGGACAGCCGATACTTCGACACCGCACTCTACAGTCAGGCAATCGCACAGGAACAGCTTGGCAACAACGATGCCGCGACCGAACTCTTTGGCGCGCTGCGCGAGCGTCATTCTATGGTGTCGATCGACTCGCTCGATCTGTTCTGGCCCCGCAATTCGCTCGGCTCACGCTACTGGTTCGACCGCAGCGACCAGCGTCTGCAAATAATCGAGCACGCCCGGGTGAATTCGGCTCAATTAGTTGAGCGATCGTCGATAACCCACCCCGACTACCAATGGCGGCTGGTGATCTCGGCCAGCGGTCGCCAACACACGTTACTGCTAAAACAGAGCAGCATGCTTGAAGGGACCCAGGTCTCAGGTACCGGACAGGACAGCGCCGATCTCGCGGGCGTGGAGACGCTGGCCGGGATTGTCGAAGGTGAATCGGATTCCTGGGCGCGTGTGACCCTGCAGGGGGACACCGTATCGGGGCTGATATCCTTGCGCGGCCAGCGCCTGCCACTGATCGCTGCCGCAACTGCTGGCACCCTGAGTGACTACAACACGCTGCTGCGCAGCGATATCAACGGCATTGCAGCAAGCCAGGAAGACGACGCCAAGGGCGCGCCGCCACCGGCCAATGCAATCGACAGCTACCTGCGCAGTATCAGACAAGATGACGCCAGTTACGTGCCCACTGAAGGCGTGACCCACGTCGCCCGACTGGGTGTAGTAATCGACAGCCAGTACAACGACTACCACGGTGGTCGGGGCTTTCAGGAAGCATTGTCCATACTCAATACGACCGACGGTATTTTTCGCGACGAACTGGGCATTGCCGTTCACATTGAAACGGTCATCGTGATCGCCGATCGCAACAACGACGATATGAATATCGGGCGGGTTCCGATGGTTGACATGATGCGCAATTTCCGCAGCTATCGCAGTGACAACGACGTACTTAGCAACAGCGATATCGGCTTCGCAACGCTGTTCAGCGGCAACAAGAACAGCGACGAACCGCTCGGCCTTGCATGGATCGGCACCGCCTGCAGAACAGATGGTTACGATGTCAGCGTGGTGACCCCTTTTAGCGAGCCCGAGTTGCTGTCTACCCACGAGCTGGCGCACACTCTGGGCGCCAACCACGACAACACCACCAGCTGTGGCGAGAGCACCAATCTGATGTCACGTCGGCTTTCGGGTGAAATCAACAGAACCTTTTCAGCCTGCAGCAAGCAGGAAATCGCCGCCGTTCTGGCCAACACCAGCTGCCACAGTGAGGCGATCGATCTCGCAGTCGACTTTGGCGCGATCACCCCCGAGGAATTTCAGGTCAGCGTATTGAATCAGGATATGGTTCGATCAGTACCCGCAGCCAATTTGCGTGTCGAGATGGAAGACATTTCCAGTGCAAGTTATCCCGACAACTGCAGTGCAACCAGCAGTGACAACCTGCTTTGCCAGATGGGTTCGATCCAGTCGATCGACAATCAGCAAGTGACTATCTCATTACCAGCCACAGCCAACAGCGAAGCCCACGTTACGGTGTATGCAGAACCGGTGGGTTACAGCGATATCGAAAGCAGCAATAACGCAAAAATGGCTGACCTGTATGGCAGCGTGACCGAAGTCGATTCGGAGCCGCTGGTGGTCAACCCGATTATCATCGCCGACCAGAGCGGTGG
>CAKZSB010000380.1 GCA_937920585.1 uncultured Granulosicoccaceae bacterium
AACAGATACGGCAGGATCGGACCAATCTGCGGTAGCGTCAGCGTCCACAGATCGCGCAGTTTGCTGGCCGCAAGATCCGCTGGCCGCTCCAAACCCAGCGCCAGCAGCAGGTCGGCAAACTCGAAGTTGTAGGCGGCGGCAAAGGTGGTGATCCAGCCGATCAGCAACGATGCCACCAGCGCACCCCAAAGTGATCCGAGACCGCCGATGACGATCGTCACAAATACAATTGAGCCGAGCAGAAAAGCCATCCCCGGGAACGTGCCCAGCACCGGCCCGGCAATCACGCCGGCAACCCCTGCCAGTGCGGTGCCGACACCAAACACCCCCATAAACACCTGCGGCACGTTGTGGCCGAGGTTCTGTACCGTATTCGGATGGCTGAGCGCGGCCTGAATGATCATGCCCACACGGGTGCGGGTAAGAATGTACAGCAACACCATGAAGATCAGCATCGCGACAAAAATCATGAATATACGATAGGCCGAGACCGAGTTGCCATTGATCGCGAACAACGCAAAATTAAGAATCGCAGGCTCTTCGTAAGGGATCTGGTTCTTGCCCCAGAAAAACTGCACGACCTCTTCGATCAGCAGCGCGAGGCCGAAGGTAAATATGAGTTCGGGCACGTGGCCATACTGGTGTACGCGGCGCAGACCATAGCGTTCGATTAACGCCCCGCCAATGCCAACCAGAATCGGCGCGATTAACAAGCCGGTCCAGAAGCCGAACAAGGTGGACACCTGATACGCAAAGTAGGCGCCGAGCATATAAAAGCTGGCGTGCGCGAAATTCAGCACCCCCATCATCGAGAAGATCAGGGTCAAACCACTCGACAGCATAAACAGCAGCATGCCGGTGACAAGACCATCGATCAGATTGATTGCGATCAGATCCATAGAGTACGGGCCGGTAGTTTCTCGGGAGGGGATACGGGCAACCGATGCGCGACAGCGGGCGACGCATCAGTGCCTGGACCACCGGCGCGAAAGCGCCGGCGGCTAAGGCTGCAAAAAAGACTTGATGCGACTAGGGGCGCTTCATCTTGCAGCTGGTAGCACTGTCGGCAGAGGCCATGACAACAGTGGATTCTGTCACCAGACCGTAGCCTGAGTTATCGCTGTCGTGGACAACGTTTTCATCGGTGTGTACCGAAATGTGGACATCCTGAATCGCCTGGTGATCATCAGCGCGCATCATGACCTTGCCACCCCACAGATTTTCATGCTCCATGCCCTCGAGTGCAGTAGCCACTGCCACCGCATCGGCAGAACCGGCTTTGTCGATTGCCTTGGCCAGCATTTCAACGGCATTGGTAATACGTGCCTGAGTGATATCGAAATCGGGGTTCTTGGCCTTGAACGCATCGACATACGCTGAGGCAGTATCGGATACTGGCGGATTGACGACGCCCTCGTGGACGAGGCGAATGGTGTCCTTGCCCGCTTCACCAAACGTTTTGGTAATACCGTTGTTGGCCGCGTAATAGGTGAAAATCGGGCCTTTAAAACCGGCTTCAATAACCGCTTTGCCCAGACCAACCATATCTGAACCCCAGTTACCGGTGATCATCGCATCGGCACCTGAGTTAACGATCTTGCGGGCGTAAGGTGTGAAATCCTTAACCTTGCCAATCGGATGCAGTTCGTTACCGACGATTTCCGCTTCCGGCATTTTCTTGGCAATGTTGGACTCGGCGGCGGCCGCTACAGCCTTGCCGAAGGAGTAGTCCTGGCCAATCAGATAGACTTTCTTAATACCTTCATCCTGAGCCATCACATCGGTGAGCGCATCCATTTTGATATCGGCGTTAGCATCGAAGCGAAAGTGCCAGAAGTTGCATTTGTCGTTGGTTAACGCAGGATCAACCGCAGAGTAATTCAGGAACAGCACGCGGCTGTCGGGGTTGCGTTTGTTGTGTTTGTTGATCGCGTCGGTCAGTGCGTTAGCTACGCCTGAGGAGTTGCCCTGAGCAATAAAACGAATGCCCTGATCGATCGCCACCTGAAGCTGAATCAAAGATTCTTTGGCGCTGATTTTGTTATCGAAAGCAACGATTTCGAAGTTGCTGCCACCCAGCACACCACCCTTCTTGTTGACCAGTTCCTCGGCGGCAAATTTCCACTCGGCCAGACCGTTGGTACCGGTGGTGGCAAACGGCCCTGACAACGGGTCGATAAAGGCAATCTTGATATTTTCGGCGGATGCAACTGTCGCTCCGGCCAGTGTTGCCATCGCGACAACCACCGCTCGTTTAAGCAATTTGCGCATAGACTTTCCCCTCGGTTTGTTCTTAAAGTGCGCCGGCGTGATGGCGCGTGAATGCGGGTTCCACCCGTCATGCGGATCAGTATAAGAACAGTTAGCCCCCACGCGCAAGGCGAAGCACTCGGATCGCGCACGATTCTGCAGCGCCGCCACGACGGCAACTCGCACTGCCGTTGCTTCTTACCTTCCTGGATGAGGACAAAGTCATAAAATTCGATCCACTGGTGATTTCGCGTATCGAGACCTTCTGCAATGAGTTCGTCGGTTTTGTGAGGGTCACCAGCGAGTGCGGCCTGCAGGGCTGGGGGCAGGTGTCCACTTATCACAGCGATATCACATGCCAGATATTGCACCGCCAGGTGGCCCCGTGGGT
>CAKZSB010000381.1 GCA_937920585.1 uncultured Granulosicoccaceae bacterium
GGCACGCGCAGATGATCTGCAATTTTCCGGGCCAGTTCAGGATTGGCGTTGCCCGAAAAAATCATCATGCTCATTGAAGGCTACACTGGTTTGCGAAGGTTAAAAAACGAGAGATGGCTGGGGCGGTAGGATTCGAACCTACGCATGCCGGGATCAAAACCCGGTGCCTTAACCACTTGGCTACGCCCCAATCTCAGTTTTACTACGACTCTTCCACGACAGTTGAACTGCCGTTGCCGGTATCACCGGCATTTTCCGTGCTGGCTACGTGGCCGCCCTGATGCTGTGCGAGTGCGCCGAGCAAAGGTGATCGGTTCACCCCGCGTGCGACAAAACCACCCCAGCGATCCTGCAGCGACGAAAGCACGAAGTGTGCCTCGTTGTCGCTACCAGCTGTTGCGAACACACACGCCCCGGAGCCGGTTAACCTGGCAGGCGAAGCGCTTTCGGGCCGACACGAATCGAGCGCTTGCCGGGCCTGATCGATCTCGGGCCACAGCTCGCACGCGAGCGGTTCGAACACGTTGCTCGTCACCTCCCCTGCACGGAAGCCGGCTATTGTGATCGGTGTGCTATTGCGTGTCAATTGTGGATTTGAAAACAGTTTGGCTGTTTCAACGTGCACGCCAGGCTGTAACACGACAAACCAGCTTTCTGCCAGCCTCAGCGGCGACAGTTTATCCCCGATACCCTCACCCCAGGCAGACTCGCCGCGCACGAATACCGGCACATCGGCACCCAGTTGGCTGCCAAGTTTCGCCAGTTCATCGATGTTAAGGCCGCAGCGCCACAGATGATTCAGTGCAACCAGTGTCGAGGCGGCGTTCGAACTGCCGCCGCCCAGCCCGCCGCCCAAAGGCAGTCGTTTGGTCAGCCCGATCGACGCCGACTGGCGCGAACCGGTGTGTGCCTGAAGCAGTTTCGCGGCGCGCCAGATCAGGTTTTCCTCAACCGGCAGATCGGCGAGATCACCTGACAACGCGACGTTGGTGTGGTGATCACCAATCTCTATATCCAGCGTGTCGCCGAAATCGAGCAGCTGAAAAGCCGTTTGCAGGTTGTGATAGCCATCTTCGCGGCGACCAGTGATATGCAGAAACAAATTGAGCTTGGCTGGCGCGGGCCACTGTGTGCGCCTGGGACTAGTCATCAATGCCCGGTATTCTCAATCGCCCGGTGTCGTCGACAGGATTGCCCGGCACTGACCATTTGCGAATCGTCAGTGCGATCTCCACACCCTCACCACTCACACTGATATTGCGCGGCAAATCCATTGCATTGACGACTCGATAACGAAGAAACTCAAGCGCCCAGGCGCTGCCATCAGAATCCTGCACGCGCAATGTTTGCAAGCGGCCCCTGGCGTCACGGCGCAACTGCTCGTTGACTGCATCACCCGGCAACCCTACGGCCCAAAAGCGCATTTGCTCAACCGGGATCGCGATGCCACTCGCAGCTTGCAGCAGTTCATCGGCACCGGCGCCGTAGACGGGGGGATCGTTGTCGCGCCAGAGGGTTGCACCAAAGGCATCCTGGCTGACGCGATAGACCTGTTTGCCCAGCGGGCCGAACAGCCGAATGTCGAATCCGTCTGGCGTGGCATCCCAGGCAAAACTGACGTTGAATACACCCTGCTCTTCGGAGTCGAGTGCCAGCGAACCGCTTGAGCGCCAGCGTTCGAATCGCGCCAGTCGAGCTTCGCGAGCGGCTATTTCGGCAGGGTCTGCGGCGGGTGGCGCCAGCGACGGCGCGACGCACGAAACCAGCAGCTGCGTCGCCAGCAGCATCGGCGCCAGCCGCATAAAATGTTTCACCGAGTCGGGCTCAGCGGATGAATTTATCCATCACTTCGAGCAGCAAATCATCGTCGGGCGACAGGCGCAGCGCCTCTTCCCAGACTTTGGTTGCGCTGCCCTGATCGCCAAATACCCACAGCACCTCGCCCAGGTGGGCCGCTATTTCGGCGTCTGGCAGGATCTTGTGCGCACGGCGCAACGTTTCGATTGACTCTTCATAGCGCCCCTGGCGGTAGTAAAGCCAGCCGAGGCTGTCGACGATCGCCGCGTCGTTGGGCAGCAGTTTGATTGCCTTTTCCAGATAGACCTCTGCCTCGTCGAGACGCATGTTTCGATCGACTAGAAAGTAACCCAGCGCATTGAGTGCGTAAGCGTTTTCAGGGTTGCCGTCGATAACTTTTTTCAGGTCTGCCTCGAAGACTTCACGCATATCGAGTTGCTCGGCCACCAGTGCACGTGCATAGAGCAGATCGGCATCGTCGGGATAGGATTCAAGGCCTTCCGACAGCACCTCCATCGCGTCTTTTTGCTGGTCATTGCCGATCAGCATGCGACTCTCGGCAGTCAGCAGCTCGATCTGCACCACCCGATCGTCGGTGATTGTCTTGAGGTTGGCGATGCGTTCGCGACCGCGCTCAAGTTCACCTACCAGGGCGTAGAGTTCGGCGCTGCGAATCTGGGCATCGAGGAAGTTGTCGCCGCCCTGTACTTTTTCGTAACGGGTGATCGCCTGTTGATATTCCTTTCGAGAATCGGAAATTCTGGCGAGGTAGTAGTGGCCTTCTTCGACGTATTTGTCGAGCTCGACCACTCTTTCCAGGTAGCGCTCGGCCTGTTCGACGCGCTTGCTCTCAAGCGCCAGCAGGCCGATTGAAAACATCGCTTCGGGATCATCATCAAA
Source organism: uncultured Granulosicoccaceae bacterium (assembly GCA_937920585.1). Taxonomy (GTDB): domain Bacteria; phylum Pseudomonadota; class Gammaproteobacteria; order Granulosicoccales; family Granulosicoccaceae; genus CAKZSB01. The sequence continues at coordinate 2,698 of CAKZSB010000381.1, forward strand.
GCGCTCGGCGATCACTTCAAACTGTTCGCTGGCGCGCTCGTACATGCCGGTTTCCACCAGCAGGCGTGCGTAGCCGAGCAGTGCCTGCGGGTTTTTCGGGTTGGCGTCGACGAAGGCCTTGACCGGTGCCAGTGATTCTTCGCCCTCACCCATATCGAGTTTGATGCGCGCCAGAGAGAGCATCGCTTCGACGTTGTCGGGATCGATTTCAACCGCTTTTTCAAAGGCGTTGCGGGCAGTTTCCCGATCGCCGCGGGACATCGCGAAGCGCCCGATGCCGTATTGTGTATCCGAGCTACCGGGAAAACGTGCGCCCAGCCGGGCCAGCACTTCGGCACCGAGTTCGGCATCGGTCTGGCGCAGCAGTGAGCTGACCAGGCCGGGAATGACCTCGGAGGGCTCCTGGCCGGAGATATCAACGATCTTCTCCAGCGCACCGGCAGCGTCGTCGACATCTTTGAGCTGCAGCGATATCTGCACCTTGTGCTGCCAGGCGTCGACACTGTCGGGCAGCAGCTCTACCCATCGCTCGACGGCGTTTCGCGCCTGGCTCCATTCGCGCCCGTACATCGCAAGCTTGACGGCCCGCTCTGCCACCCTGACATCATCGGAGCTGTTCGCGGCATCGAAGTAGTTGCTGGCAGCGATATCGACACGGCCGCGCCGACCGGCTATTTCGGCGCTGAGAATTTTGTAAACCAGATCTGCCTCTTCATCCAGCGACAGCTCACTGAGCGGTGTGCTGGCGGGCGCAGCACTTGGGGCGACGACATTTCCCGGCGCTCCGCCGGCAGGCTCGGTTTGGGCTGTGGAAAGCGTTGCGCTGCAAGCACCGACCAGGGTCGCCACGGTAGAAGCTAGTGTGATGATTTTCAATGTGGTTACGTCGCTGTTTATTGACCGGATCCGAAATTTCAACCGTATATACCCGAGATATGGCGTCTGCAGTGATAACCAACAGTGCCCGGAGAAATCTTCCCGAAACACAATCAAACGGTCACTGCCAGTCCGGAACTTTGCACATTCAGTGCTTGATTGCCGGTGTTAATTGCTCAGTTTAACATCTTGCCAGCGAAGGGATTTTTACCGTACCGCAGTGTTGCGGGCAGCGCTGAGCCGCCGCAATATCGACGCCAACAACTCATTGGCACTTCTCAGCTCGTGAATTCGTTACCTTTGCACAGATCGCGAGGCGAGGCCCTGGGAGCGCTGTGAGCATGCCTGTCGCAGAGCGACACGCCTGTTGCAAACGGTTACCATCGCAATACAGCAGGGATCCTGCTAAAACGCTACACTTTCGGCGCGGCCGGCACAGTGCGTCGCCCGACCCTGTCACAAACATTCTGCAATGCGCGCGATCACTGCTCGCGCCTTCAACCATCGCTCGGAACCAGACTCAACCTGCATGAAAGCGTCGATCAAAGCCAAACTCGAGCAACTCGCCGAGCGCCACGAGGAGATTGCCGCGCTGCTCGGTGAGTCCGATGTGATATCCGATCAAAATCGGTTTCGGGACCTCTCGCGCGAGTACTCGCAGCTTGAACCGGTGGTAAAAACCTGGGCCGACTACAACACCGCGCTCAATGATATGCAGAGCGCCCGCGAGATGGCGGACGATCCGGATCCGGAAATGCGCGAAATGGCGCAAGAGGAAATTACCGCCGCTCAGAGCTCCATCGAATCGCTGCAACTGGCGCTGCAGAAACTGCTGTTGCCACGCGATCCCCGCGACGAGAACAACGTGTTTCTGGAAATCAGAGCCGGAACCGGCGGCGATGAAGCGGCAATTTTTGCCGGCGATCTCTACAAAATGTACTCCCGCTACGCCGAAACCTGTGGCTGGCGCGTTGAATTGATATCGCAACGCGATGGCGAGCATGGCGGCTTCAAGGAAGTGGTGGCCAGGCTGGTCGGCAATGGCGCATTCTCGCGGCTGAAATTCGAGTCCGGTGCGCATCGCGTGCAACGCGTGCCGGAAACAGAATCACAGGGGCGAGTGCACACTTCAGCCGCCACCGTGGCGATATTGCCGGAAGTGGAACAGGTGGAAGAAATTGAAATCAACTCAGCCGATTTGCGCGTCGATACCTTTCGCGCCTCCGGCGCCGGTGGCCAGCATATCAACAAGACTGACTCGGCCATTCGCCTCACCCACCTGCCAACCGGCATTGTGGTGGAGTGTCAGGACGAGCGCTCGCAGCACAAGAACCGGGCGCGCGCGATGTCACTGCTGCAGGCACGACTGATGAACGACGAAATAGAAAAACAACAGGCAGAGCAAACTGAATCCAGACGCTTGCAAGTCGGCAGTGGCGATCGCTCCGAGCGCATCCGCACCTACAATTTTCCGCAGGGCCGGGTAACTGATCACCGCATCAACCTCACGCTGTACAAACTCGATGAAATCGTCAACGGGGCGCTGGAGCAGGTCGTCGATCCGCTATTGGCAGAACATCAGGCAGACTTGCTGGCTGAGCTTGGCGACTGACATCGAGCAAATGATGCGGGATAACGGCCGCGTTTCCCTCCTCTGGTGACCACAGAAACCATCAGCGCACTATTGCAACGCGCCACAGCCGCGATTGAGGGCGTTTCAGATAGCGCTCGACTCGATGCCGAGCTGTTGCTGGCCGATTGCCTGAAGGTGGATCGAAGCCACTTTTACGCATGGCCGGATAAGGCCGTTGAGCCAGTCGTAGCCGAGCGATTCGCACAGGCCATTGATCGCCGCGTGCAGGGCGAACCACTCGCCTACATCACCGGTTACCGGGAGTTCTGGTCGCTGCGTTTCAAGGTGACTACAGACACACTGATACCGAGGCCGGAAACCGAGTTACTGGTTGAGCTTGCGATCGAGTTACTCGACAAAAATCCCACGCCCACCGGCAAACTTCTGGATCTGGGTACCGGCAGCGGCGCAATTGCCATTTCTATCGCACTTGAGCGGCCGAACACCTTGGTGCACGCAACAGACAACAGCACGGCAGCACTTGATATCGCCAAAGACAACGCGACGCGTCTTGGTGCAAAAGTAACGTTTCACCAATCCGACTGGCTGCAAGACATACCAGTTGCACGCTATCAGCTCATTGTCTCCAACCCGCCCTACATCGATCCCGACGACCCTCACCTGTTCGATCTTCGTTACGAGCCACAGCAGGCGTTAATCGCGGGCAGCCAAGGTTTGGCCGACATAGCTGCAATTTCACAGCAGGCGCTGGCCTTCCTCGACGATGCGGGCTGGCTGTTGCTGGAGCACGGCGCGGATCAGGGTGACGCGGTGCGCGTGCAATTGCAGCGAGCAGGCTACAAAAATGTGAATACGCTTACGGATCTGGAGGGGCGCGATAGAGTGACACGCGGGCAAAAAATCACTGCCAGCGCCCCGCTATAGCCATTTTGGCTTTTTAATGTACCAGGCACGAATAGTTTCGCGCTGCTAATTCGAAGAACTGAATCATGACCACCATAACCGTCTATCACCTTGAAATGAATTCTCCCGATGAGCTCAAAGCCAATACCACGGCGGCGGGCTTGAACATCGTTGAGGCTGAAATCCCGCAGTATCAATACAACCGATTTTTGTACCAGCTGGTTGGTGAAGACTGGCAGTGGTACGAAAAACTGAAGTGGGATTCCGATCAGTGGCGCGACTACGCCGAGCGCGATAACCTGCGCACCTGGACCGGCTACAACCGCGGTTCAATTGCCGGTTACTTCGAGCTGGAGCAACAGCCCGATAACAACGTAGAACTGAAATATTTTGGCCTCGCGCCAAAGGCAATTGGCCAGGGCTTCGGGGCCTGTTTATTAAGCCATGCCATCAGCAGGGCCTGGCAATGGGGCCAGACTGAGCGCGTGTGGCTGCACACGTGTAGCCTGGATCATCCGGTTGCGTTGAAAAACTACCTTGCACGGGGTTTTAAAATATTTCGCGAAGAGACTGAAGTTATCGCGGAAGACCAATAAAAAAAGGGGCGCCTTATCGGCGCCCCGGCTGCTTCATTTTGCTCTGTGCGCTATCGCTCCTGTAAAAATGCATCCAGAGTGTAGCGTCCGCCATCGCCCAGAGACATCACCCCGAACGAGTAGTAGCCGCGCTCAACATCAATTTCGATCGTGGCCGAACCATTCTGGCTCACAGCCCCTGCAACATCCGTCCATTCACCGCGGCGGGCATCGTAACGATCCAGGAAGACGACAAAAATCTGATCGGCGGGAACATCGAGCGTAACGCTGAGTTTACCGGCGGCCATGGCGATCAAACCATCATCGGCGGGCGCGTAGGCCTCATCCCACCAGCCATTCAACTCACCCGTGTATTGCCACGGACCTGCACTGATCGGTGCGAGGGTGTCGGATTCGTCGGCAGACTCTTCGTCCCACTCATCCCAATAGTCATCCTCGTCACCAAAATCGGCATCCCACTCATCCCAGTAGTTATCATCGCCCTCTTCCTCCCACGGCTCGTTTTCGCCCGCATCAGGGCCATTCTGATCGCCCTCGTTGCCATCCGGCTCTGCGGGCTGAACCGGCGTATCGCCATCGACAGGCGGCACTGCGCCACCAAATGAAGTGATATCTGCATAGGCGGCAATCCAGTCGTGATAACTTGAAACCCGGGCATAGACGCCCGGCACACCGGCCAGGCCGCAGGCTTCACCAAAGCTGACCACACCGGCTTGTACGAACGCAGAATCGCGCTGCACAAACAAAGGCCCGCCGCTGTCGCCATAACAGGAATCGCGATCACCCGAGGGCGATCCGGCACAGACCATCGATTGCTCGTCGATCTGGCCGTTGTAGGCTGCGTTGCAAGTCGCGTGATCGACAATCGGCACATCAGTTTCACGCAGTTGCGCTGTTGCCGGTCCGTTCTCGCTAATCTGCCCCCAACCGATAACCGTCGAGGTTTCGCCATCACGCGGCACCGGATTCTGCACGGTGGGCAACGTAATTACAGGTGCCGCACTGGGGCTGGCAAGCTCAAGCAGAGCGAGGTCCGGAAAGCCCTTCGAGGCGTAATCCGGGTGAACAATAATGCGGCTAACCGAAATTCGCTCACCGCCACTGTCATTCAGATCGCGTTGCCCGATCAGCACATCGGTTGACGATGCCGTCTCCTGCTCAACGCAGTGCGCGGCCGTTAACACCCAGCGATCGGCAATCAGTGAGCCGCCACAAAACTGCCCGTTAGCAGCATCCGTTGAACCGGCTGACAGCAACGCTGTCATCCACGGATAACGCGTATCGCCGACCTCGCTGCCGCCAACAATGAACGGCACCCGGCTGGGCCGCTCCGCCGAACTATTCGCTGCCAGCGCACTGGCGGCATTTTGCGCAGCGCCGGCAGCATCAGTACCGCCACCCCCGCCGCAGCCGGACAATGCCATTGCGATCATCAGGCCGGTTGGCAAAATGGACTTGCTTACATTTCGAGTCATTGCATTTCTCTTTGCTTGTGAGTGCGAGAGAAATTTACGACCGCAGAGAAGATTACTCCGTGGAGGTTTGGTTGCGCGAATGTACGCACGCCATCAACAATGTATCGACCACTGCCGCGTCAAAATCCGCATGCACCCGCAGCCCAGCGGGTAAACTCGCCGTCAGTTGAGTTAACCGCTTTGTAGCGCACTGATACAAACTTCATACAAAAGACAACAATCCACCCCACTATCATTGTCGTTAGCTTCTTCAGGCACGCCAACTATCCACTTTCCACCACAGCGAGAGCCACCGGTGAATCCAGACATCCTGCTGGTCGATGATGATGAATCTCTCAACCGACTGGTACATCAGTACCTCACCAATCAAGGGCTTGGGGTCAGAATCGTCACCGATGGCGAACAGGCGATAGAACAGATCCTGAGCAGCAGCCCCGATCTGGTTATTCTGGACATCATGTTGCCCGGCGCCGATGGCCTGTCGGTATGCAGAGCGGTGCGTCCCGGCTATGCCGGCCCCATTCTGATGCTGACCGCGCTGGGTGACGACATCGATGAAGTAGCCGGCCTTGAGACCGGCGCCGATGACTACCTGGCCAAACCGGTGCGGCCACGCGTGCTACTGGCGCGGATCCGGGCGCTGTTACGACGCAATGCCGCAAGTGAAACATCAACGACCCATCAGGAAACAATCAGCGTCGGCGATATTGCGATCAGTCGAAGCGCGATGTCAGTTCAAAAAAGCGGACACGCGATCAGCCTGACCGATTCAGAATTCGATTTGCTGTGGTTGCTGATGAGCAAGGCCGGGCAGATTCTAAGCCGCGATGATATCAACCAACAGCTGCGCGGGCTCGAACACGATGGCCTTGATCGAACTATTGACTTGCGAATATCCAGGCTTAGAAAAAAACTGGATGATGACCCCAAAGAACCAACCATTATCAAAAGCGTGCGCGGCAAAGGCTATATTTTCCCCCAATGAAGCGCTTACGCATCAACCGGCTTTTTGCCACCACTGCCCTGGCCCTTTTACTGGCGCTCGGCATTTCTGCCGCGGCATCCTACTGGCTGGCACTCTATCCGCCCTTTCAGGCCGATGCGCTGCAGTCGACAGAAGCGCTGGAAAACACCGCCCGCGAACTGGAAGAACTGTTGTCCGAGTTGCCGCTGCGGCGCTGGGAGATCACCATCGAGAACTTTGAAAACCAGCACCACTATCTGGTTGACTGGTATTCGATCGATGACTACAACGGCCCGCTGGAGGATCATGCTGCACTGTTGAATCGCCAGCGCATCATCAACTTCACGATGGATGGCACGCCGGTGCTGGAGATACTTTTTCCCGCCCAGCGACAAGTGCTGGAATTACTACCAACCGACGGCCTGCAGTTGCGGGATTTTTTAAATGTAGCCAGCACCGTTGCCGTCGTATTAGCGATCGGCCTGATCGCCGCTGCGCTCGTGCTTTTGCCCATCGCGCGACGACTGGGCGCTCTGCAAAAGCTGGCCGATGCATACGGTGCTGCAAACTGGCAGGTTGCAAACCGGGATCACGCCAACGACTCGATAGGCCGGCTGGGCACATCGATGGAAACCATGGCCGGCAGAATCGAAACGCTGATTACAGATAAAACCTCAATGGTGCGGGATCAACAGGATTTGATGCGCGCCGTCGCGCACGAATTCAGAGCACCTATGGCGCGCATGCGGTTTGCTCTGGAGATGGACGACGAAGCCACCGACAATGCCAATCGCGAAGAGGCCTCACAAGCACTGGATGAACTGAACGATCTCGTTTCCGAAGTGTTGCGTTATGCGCGACTGCAATCCAGCGCTCCGGATCTGGAGTTGCATGCATTATCGGCCAGGCAACTGATCACCGAGGCAATAGAAAAATCCCGCCTGCCGGATCAAAACAAAACACTGCAGCGGCACTTGCCAGGTGAAAGCCTGCGGGTAATGGCCGATTCGGCACAGTATCAGCGCGCGCTGGGGAACCTTGTAACCAACGCCATAAAATACTCTGTAAGTGTGGTGGCATTATCGTGCGAGACCAATGACGGTTTCTTCTGCGTGCATATCGATGACGACGGCCCCGGCATTCCACCCGCAGAACGCACGCGAATTCTCACCCCGTTCGTGCGCCTGGACGCCAGCCGCTCACGCCACCTGGGTGGCACGGGTCTGGGCCTTGCCATCGCCAACGGGGTGGCGATCAAACACAAGGGCTCACTGGCTGTCAGCGACAGTGCAATGGGCGGCGCGCGTTTTACATTAAAAATTCCCTTGGCAACGTAGGTACGGTACTTCTTGTACCAGAGGCAGTAGAATCAGAACTTTCCCGACAGGATACCCCTATGCCAACTGCACTCGATCATCTGGTTATTGGCGCCACCACGCTGCAACAGGGCGTCGATTACGTGCGCGAAGTCATGGGCATTGATATGCCTTTTGGCGGCATTCATCACAGCATGGGCACTCACAATCATCTCGTGCGACTGGGTGGCGAGGTATTTCTGGAGATTATTGCAATCAACCCCGAGGGCAAGCCGCCCGCCTGTCCTCGCTGGTACGGGCTGGATGACCCGCTGGTACGGCAACAGATTGCCCGCGAGCCAACCCTGCTCACCTGGGTGATCAACACAGACAACCTGCACGACCTGGTCAGCGACGCGACAGTGCCTGCCGGCACACCGGAACAGGTTGTGCGCGATCACCTGAGCTGGTATTTCGCCATTCCCGAAGACGGTAGACTGCTGGCCGCCGGCATGCTGCCCTATATGATTCAATGGCAAACCAGCCACCACCCTTCGCACGATATGGCAGATCGTGACTGCAAATTGCAGCGGCTGGAAATTCACCACCCGATGCCCGACTGGCTGACGCAATCATTGCGGGCGATTGAGGCAGATTCGCATGTTGAGGTTGTGCCACTGGCCGCAGACGGCACGGCTAAACTGGTCGCAATCATCGAGACCCCCAAAGGTATTTGCCGGTTGGAAAGCGCTGGCTGATTGTCATCAACAAAGGCGCTTTGCGGGCAGAGTAAAGCCAGCGCTTCGATTGACACTTGTCTGCGATTGGCACGGCGATCAAAACTTCAAAGGCACTTCATTGGCGTGCCCAACAATGCCGTGAAAGCTCCATAGCATTTCACATCGCACACTAACTTCTGGCGCGATTTAATTCCTCGAGCAGTGTCATCTGCGCGGAGAACACATCGCCATCGACTTTGCGGCGTTTGTATTTCCCCTCGGCATTCAACTGCCAGCAAAAGCGATTATCTTTGAAGTAGTAATCAAGTGATTCCCGCACTACCCGGCCGCGCATTTCATCGTCGAGTATCGGTACGGCGAGCTCTACCCGGTGATGCATATTGCGTGACATCCAGTCGGCGCTAGAGATGTAAACGTCTTCTTCACCGTCGGCACCGAACGCAAATACGCGGGAATGTTCGAGAAAACGCCCCAGTACCGACACCACGGTGATGTTCTCGGACACGGAATTTAAACCCGGTTTTAGCGAGCAGATGCCTCTGACCAGCAGCCGGATTGGCACACCGGCGCAGGAGGCGCGATAGAGTGCGGTAATCAGCGCAGGCTCTGTCAGTGAATTCATGCGCGCCTTGATCCCCGACGGCTTGCCGCTACTGGCCAGGCCTGCCTGGCGCTCGATCAGTTCGATCATGCGATCGTGCATGGTGAATGGTGCGTGCAACGCTTTTTTCAGGTTTGCGACCTTACCCAGCCCCGACAACTGATTAAATACTTTTTGTATATCGCTTGTGATCTGTCGGTTGAAGGTGAGCAGACCAAGATCGGTGTAGGCGCGGGCGGTTCGAGTATGGTAATTGCCCGTCGCGACATGTCCGTAGCGTACGAGCTTGCCGGCCTCCCGGCGCACGATCAGTATCAGTTTACTGTGCGTTTTAAATCCCACCACGCCATACACCACTTGCACGCCCTCCTGCTGCAAGCGGGTAGACAATTCAATATTGGCCTCCTCATCGAAGCGCGCACGCAACTCAATCACTACGGTGACATCCTTGCCGTTGGCAGCCGCCTCGATCAGCGCATCGACATAAACCGATTCGGTCCCGGTGCGATAAAGTGTTTGTTTGATCGCGAGTACGTCGTCGTCGCGGGCGGCAGCACGCAGCAGATTCACAACCGGCCCACTGCTTTCATAGGGATAGTGCAGCAATACGTCACGACGACGAATTGCGGCAAACAGATCTTCACCGGCACGCATTTCACGTGGCGTGCGAGAGATAAAATGACTGAACTTCAATTCCGGGCGATCGATCAGATCGGGCAGACTTTCTAATCGGTTCAGGTTCACCGGGCCGTTGCAGAGATAGAGATCCCTGCTGCCAAGTTCGAATTCCCGCAGCAGGAAATCAACGATATCTGCGGGACAGTCGTTACCCACTTCCAGTCGCACCGCCTGCCCGAAGTTGCGACCGCCGAGCTCATCCTGTAAGGCCAGCCGCAAGTCAGCTGCCTCATCGTCATCCAGATATAGATCACTATTGCGGGTGACGCGAAATTGATAGACGCCGGTAGTTTTAAGACCCGGGAAGAGTCGCCCCATGTTGTGCTGGATCATCGTCGACAGCAGCACGAACACGTGGTCGTAGCCCGGTTCGGAAATAGGTACCGGGATGATCCGATGCAGTGATCGCGGCGCGCGAACCACCGCCAGACTGGTGTCCCGGCCAAACGCATCCTTGCCCTCCAGGCTTACGACAAAATTCAGGCTTTTGTTAGTCAGCAACGGAAACGGGTGCGCCGGATCAAGGCCCTGCGGACTTAAAATTGGCAGCATCTCGTCGTCGAAAAAGGTTCGCGCCCACTGCTCGGCCTTGTCACTCCAGTGCTTGGGGGTGAGAAAGCAGATGCGATTGTCTTCAAGGGCGGGCAACAGCTCCTGATTGAGCAATTTATACTGCTGCTTTACCTGCTGCTGCACCTTGACCCCTATTCGATCCAGCTGTTCTCCCGGGCTTAGCCTGTCCGGTCCGGTAGGGCTACCATCGGTGCGCAGGCGCTGCTGAAGGCCGGCAACGCGAATCTCGAAGAACTCGTCGAGATTGTTGCTGCAGATGCAAAGGTATCGCAGGCGCTCAAGCAACGGTATATCCGCATCGTGCGCCAACGCCAGCACTCTGGAATTGAACTCGATAAAACTGGTTTCGCGATTGTTGAAATACTCAGGCGCTGCGAAATCCATCTGCCCGTCCAACAAACCCGGCGCGCCATCACTATCGGCATCAACTGCAGGCGGCAGATGATCAGCCATTGAGCGATTCCACGTGGTTTTGCAGCTGCGGAAAGAACTCGCGAAATAAATCGTGCAAACGTTCTTCGTGCTGCCAGAGAACTGCCGGCGCGCTCGCCAGCGGCTTCATTCTCGGGCTGCGAGTCGCAATGCGCTCAAGGGTCAAATCGATTTGCGCGCGGTTGAGATTACCGGGCAGCAGAGATTCACGCTGCATGAAGGCTGCAAAGCGTCGCAAGGGTTCTGGCAGCACAGCACTGTGTTCGATCAAAGCGGCATCTACCTGTTCGGCGTAATCGTCGAGGCTTGTCTCGCAATAGTCGGCCCACCCCAGCGCCAGAAAATGGTCGTACACCACATCCACGACAATACCGGCGTAGCGGCGCAGCGGTGGCTCGAACAGATCGCGCGCCTCGCGATTCAGAGCATGGCGATCGGTGTAGGAATCGATTGCGCGATGGGTGCGAATCGCCGTGGCGATCTCGGCCGGAAACTGCTCGAGACGAGGGCCGCGAACGAAATCGCCCAGCAGCTGTCCAGCAATACGGGCGGAATCGCCTTTGGCGAAATAGACATGGGCTAGAAAGTTCACTCCGCTATCATAGAACACCCTGACCAGGATATTTCACCGGCTGCGGGCATATCTCGATAGAGAATTGAGTTCAATGGTGAAGCGCCCGGTTAACCTAACGCCGCTACCCACACGAGCGCACGGATATGAATGAGCAACAACTGGCGCGCTACAGCCGCCATACCAATCTGGCTGAAATTGGCCTCGAAGGGCAGCAAAAGCTGGTCGACAGCCGCGCGCTGATCGTCGGCGTAGGCGGGCTGGGCAGCCCGGTTGCGATGTACCTGGCCGCCGCCGGGGTGGGCAATCTGGTACTCGCCGACTTCGATATCGTTGAACTGTCGAACCTGCAGCGCCAGATCGCGCACAGCAGTGATCGCATCGGGGAACTCAAAACCCATTCGGCGCGCGCTACCTGCAACGCACTCAATCCGGAAGTGAAAATCGAGACCATCGACGCGGTGCTCGATGAAGACCGGCTGCTCGAAGCGGTGCAGTCGGCTGATGTGGTGCTGGAGGGCAGCGACAATTTTCCGACTCGCTTCGCCGTCAACGAAGCTTGCGTCAAATACGGTGTGCCACTGGTGTCGGGCGCCGCCATTCGCTTTGACGGCCAGGTGTCTGTATTTGCCGGCCACAAACCCGAGGTTCCATGCTATCGCTGCCTCTACAGCGGTGATTCAGAGGCGGCCGAAACCTGCGCCCAGACCGGCGTGCTGTCACCGATTGTCGGCATAATCGGCACTGTGCAGGCAGCCGAGGCAATCAAGGTGCTGGCGGGCTTTGGCAAAACCCTGGAAGGTCGGCTATTGCTGCTCGACGGCTTGTCGATGGAGTGGCGCGAGATTGGTCTGCGCAAAAGCCCGAAGTGCCCGGTTTGCTCCACCGCCAGTAACTGACACGACGCGGTAACTCGACTAGTGCAGCATCTGCGAGCCCGGCGCGCTGCCGTCGCGAAAGATCGCCTCAACGTCAACGCCATCAAACACATTGCGTGAGTTGCAGAATTCGCAGGTAATTTCGATGCTGCCCTGCTCGACCAGAATGCTGTCGGCCTCGGCACGACCGAGCCCCTGAATCAGTGCCGCGGTGCGCTCGCGTGAACAACCGCACTCGAATCGCAATGCCTCGGCATCGAACAGGCGGGTCTGGTCTTCGTGAAAGAGCCGGCGCAGCAGCGTTTCAGCGGGCGTTTCGAATAGCTCGGCTGCGGCAACCGTATCGACCAGATGCACCGCCCGATCCCAGTCATCGCTGTTCGGATCGGCATCGGGCAAGGCCTGCAGCAGTATGCCGGCCGCCTGTTGATCGTCACACATCAGCCAGAGCCTGGTCTGTAGCTGCTCGGAGTTTTCGAAATAGTGCGCCAGGGCATCCTGCAACTGCTCGCCGTGGGCATTCACCACGCCCTGGTAAATCTCGCCGCGTTTGCCGGTTTCGATCTGGATAGACAGTGTCGCGTCGCCAAGTACGCAGGCCAGTGGTGCCAGCGGTGTATCCGCACTCCAGTGCGCCATGCCGCGCTGAGTGCCCTCGGCAGTGGCCTGCACGACCAGCAAAGTGACCGGCCCGCTGCCTTTGGCCTGCAGCGTCATGCGTCCGCCGAATTTCACCGTCGACGCCAGCAGCGGCATCGCGACCATGGCGTGGCCGAGAATATCTCGCACTCCGGCCGGATAATCGGCGCGGCCAAGCACCTCGCGCCAGGTTTCGTTCAGATAGACCACCACCCCGCGGATATTCGAATTTTCCAACAGAAAGCGGTATCTGCTATCTTTTGCCTGCATCAGTCAAATCTTTTCGAGTTCAGTTTGCCAAGAATCCTACATCAAACGCTAACCGTCGTGTGCTGCCTGGCCGTCGCCCTTATGATCAGCTGGAAACTGCTGCACGTTGCCAATTACGGCTACAGTTTCTGGTACGACCAGCTGGGCATCGCCGCCCACATCGACAAATTTGCCCCCCAGAACCGGCAGGGCAAGACCGGATTCGAGAACACTGAAAGGGCCGAGCACGAAGCCCTGTTCACGGCGATCGGCATTGCGGTGAACAACGATGGCAAAGGGCTGCGCGAATTAAGCTATCAGTCCACCGCCAACACCGAGATGATTCTGCTGACCGATGCCGAAGCCACCCACCTTGAGGACGTGGCTATTCTGATCAATCGCCTGATGCCGTTCGGCTGGGCGGCGCTGGCGCTGCTGGTGTTACTGCTCATGACTGCGCGCATATGGCGCTGGCCACTACCTGGTCCGGGCGTGTCACTGTTTACTGTTGCAGTAATCGCTGTGACGCTTGCGATCATCATCGCTGCAATTGGCGCGGGGCCTATTTTCACAGCCTTGCACGAGGCGGTATTCCCGGCTGAGCACCAGTGGTTTTTCTATTATCAGGACTCGCTGATGACCACGCTGATGAAGGCACCGGATATCTTTTTTGCCATTGGAGCGTTGTGGGGATTGCTGTCCGCCGTGTTGTTTATCGCGCTTTCGCTGAGCCTGCGATTCCTTGCCAGAACCCCTGCGGCAGATGGCGATGTCGCGCGTCACTAAAGTTTCCTTTTGTGTGGCCGGTCACTGGCTCGTTTTTTGATACGACGGTGTGACTTCTCGCTTGAGTGCGAACACCTCCGTGGACAACGAACACAGTCAGCCCGGCGACGACGCCGCGCTTTGCATCGCAGATTTACTGCCGGTTGCCGGCCTGACCGACAAATACGACGACAAAATATTTGCGCTTGTGAACGTTGCGGCGACGACGACCGACGCAAACGATTTGCATCACTGTTGCGCACATTTGCGCCGGGTACTCGACGCCGACACGGTCTATCTGTGCGATAAGTCGAGCCTGCAGTTGATTGCCTCGAGCTCACTCGACAGCGACGGCACCATTCACCCGGATACCGTCGATATCCACCATACGATTACCAACATCGTGACCGACCTGCACCGCGCAACGGCCCCGGTTTGGCTACCCAAACTGCGTGTGTTCCCGGGCGTTCACAAGATGTCATTTCTGGCCGTGCCAGTGGGTGCGAAGCTTGAGACTCTGGCCATTATTGTCGATCCGGACGATAGCGATGGCCACCTCGATACGCTCTATGTCACCGATGCATTGACGGCGATTTGCAATGTCTACACCTGTCAGCCCGTCGAGATTACGCCTGAGCAGGTTGAGGAAGAAGTATTCGATGAACTGGTGTGCCGACATCCGGTCAGCCCGCGCATAGAGCAACGTCGGTTTGACCTTTTCAATCGTTCGCTTATCGGCATTACCGTGCAGTTCGAGAACGTGCTCGAATTTAATGGCACCGGTGACTCCGAGATCTGGGGCAGCGAGGCTTTCGCCCGATGCACGCAGCGCAGTGAGTTTCCGACAGCGCTTTACCAGGTCGCCGAACAATGGGGCGACAAATTCCGCGCCGCACTCGATCTGCATGTTTTGCGCGAAGCCGCCTATCGCTACAAATCGGTTTGCGAATCCCAGTACCTGACTCGCTTTGCCGATATCAAACCGCTCTGTGTTGCCGTGCGGCCGCATAGTCTTTGCCAGCCAGCGTACGTTGAACTGCTGCACGAGCTGATCGAGCGTGTGGTTATCAATGGCCCTACGCTGGTGCTCGAACTCACCGGCGACAGCGCAGATCAATCCGCTGGCCTGTCGCAAAGCGAGCTACACGCACATGTGAACTCTTTGCGTGACACGCTCGGTATTCAGTTTGCGCTCGATGAGTTTGGCACCGGTCGCGCGTCGCTGCAGCGATTCTTCTCGCTTGAGCCCGAGGTGGTAAAGATGGCGCAATCCATCCTGACCGGGCAAAGCCGCCATATGGCGCTTGAGCTGCTGCAACACTTCTCGCAGTTGTCTCACACCCGCAGCGAGCACTCGCTGGGTGTCGTCGCAGAGCCAACCGAACGAGCAGCCAATGAAAGCCGCCTGGCTGGCCCGACTGCAAGCAACGACGCCAGACTCGACAGCACGCCGGCCAGGCCAGACGAACCGGTAGAACCCGCCTGACAAAATCGCATCGCACGGTCGTATACCGTGCGGGCGCCCGATCGAATCGCCTACGGCTAACTCAAGGCCGTTCGGCCCAGGGAAACAATTGCGCAAGCTGCGCCACGCCAAGCGCCTGCATGCGCTGAATGTTTCGCTCCGGAATCGCGTCAGTGTCACCGCTTTCAACCACTTTTGAAACGCTGGACTCACGCAGTATCTGAATCACCGGGTATGGCGCCTTGTTGGTGTAGTTGCCCACGTCATCTGCAGGAACATCTGCAAACTGATAGTGTGGGTGAAAGGTTGCCAGTTGAAACTGCTGATGATGATCAAGGTCTTCGAGCAGTGACTCGGCCAGCCCGATGAAATCATTGAAGTCCAGAAAATCGGCCAGCGCGTCGGGCAGGACAAGCAACGTCGTCTCGAGCTCTTGATCGGACTGATTGGTCAAATTCACAAGCTCTACGGCAAGCTCGGTGAGAATCTCTCGCGCCTGTGTTTTAGCACAGATTGACAATCGCACCCGGTCAGCCTGATATGGCACTTTCGCAAACGGACATAGCGACAGGCCAATCACACATTGCTGTATCCATTGTTGCACGCGCAGTTCTGCTTCAGCCTGCTCACTCATTGGGGTTCATCTCTCGTTAAGGGGTGAAATAGCTGCTGTGTTAATCTGCGTCGTGAACATCAGCCAGGCGAGCGCACACAAATGAAACCAGTCACTATAGGCTTACTGCATCCGGGTGCAATGGGCAGCACACTCGGCAAATGTGCCGTGGAAACCGGCCACCGGGTGCTCTGGCCTGGCGCCGGCCGCAGCGAACAGACTCGCAAGCGCGCCAAAGCCGCGGGCCTGCAGGAAGTAGACTCGCTCGACGAACTGTGTGCCGAAGCCGAACATATTTTCTCTGTTTGCCCACCCGATGCCGCGATCGAACTGGCGCGAAGCGTAGCGCAAAAAGGCTTTGCCGGTATCTATACCGACGCCAATGCCATATCACCCGACAGCGCCAAACAGGTTCAGGCAATTATCGAAACAGGTACCGCCAGTTTTGTCGACGGCGGAATCATCGGCCCGCCGGCTCAACGACCAGGCTCAACCAGACTATACCTGTCCGGGGCACAGGCCGAGCAAGTTGTTCCGCTATTGTCGAAAGGCTTGCTGCCGGGCATCGCCATCGGCACACAGGCCGGAGAAGCATCGGCACTTAAAATGGCCTACGCTGCCTATACCAAAGGCCACAGTGCATTGCTTATGGCGGCACGCGCACTGGCGCGTGGCCAGGGCGTTGAAGATGCACTGCTGACCGAATGGGATCTGTCGCAACCGCAATTGCGCGACAAATGTGCCAGCGAGGGAAGCGTGGCGGCTAAAAAGGGCTGGCGCTTCGCTGGTGAAATGCTGGAGATCGCATCGACGATGGAAAGTACCGGCCTGCCCGGCGGATTTCACCAGGCAGCCGCCGATCTCTACCAACGCTGCGAGTCATTCAAGGCAGGCGAGAAGTTGCCTGAGATCGACGCCGTGATCGATCAATTGTTGCAGGCTCGCTGACGTCGCGGGGTGCGGACAGTATGGCTAGTGCTCCAGCAACAACGAGCCATAGCCCTCTATCTTATCGTCGATACCATTTTGCCGCAGCGCCCACCAATAGGTTGTGGTGTTGATCGCCAGTACGGGTTTGTCGAGCCAAAACTCGGCAATACCAGCCAGCCGTGCCATGGCCAGGTTGGTACCAACCTGAATAATCGCCTCAACACTCGGGTCGTCGACCTCGATGATGGTGTCGCGCAGTTTCTGCTGTGATTCGTGTGCGATCAGCATTGGACTTGTGCACTTGAGCCCCACCAGATTGACCACTTCAAATCCGCAATCGGTAAAAAACCGGATCACGTTCTGATCGCCAACCGGCATGTACGGTGTTATCACCGCAATGCGTTTGATATCGCCGTATTTTTTTAGTGCCGCCTGGCAGGCATCCGATCCCATCGCCACATTTTTTCCACTGCGTTTTTCCAGCCGCTTTTGCAGCTGTACGCTGCCATCGAGACCATCCCAGAAGGTTTCGGCAGACATACCCATGACAATATAATCCGGATCGCAGGTCATAACGCTGTCGAGTGCAGTCATCAGCTCTGCACGAATGTCATCCATCAGCTTGTTGAAGTCCTCATCGTTGTGGATGGGATTGTCGGGAATGGAAATACGCGAAAAATGATTGGTCACCCCGCGCGGGCTCATCGCATCGAACTCGGGTTGCACCGATGTATTGGTCGACGGGGCGAGTACGCCGAACTTTTTTCGAAAACCCAGTGAATCTGTCAAGTTGTAATCCCTCCGGCTTGTATCTATGGGTCAGGCTACGTCCTCAAGATCCCGCAACGACTGCAGCATCGACGAGCGCATCAGGTACTGTCGATGGCGTTCCGGGTCATCGACGATACGCTTCAGATCGTCGTAGTAAGCCTGACGTTTACTCTGATCCGTTTCATTGAGTATTTGACGGTTGCGCAAGGCCTGCGCCTGAACGGTATCGATGGCGACTTTGCGGCGCTGACGTTCATAGCGCTGCATTGATTCAAGCGATAACGAAGGGTTGTTCCACAATGCCGTCAGCTTTTCACACAAATTAAATGCGTCGTGAATACTGCCATTCATCCCCATGCCGCCGAGCGGATTATTGATGTGCGCGGCATCGCCAGCCAGAAACACGCGACCGGCAACATAATTTTTCGCCACTCGCTCGTGTACCCGGTAGGCGGTGGTGTGCACGACCTCGTAGTCGTCTCGCGGATACACCGATTGCAGCCGCCGCTGTACGCGCGCCGGATCGGTGATATCGGCATCGGTGGTCTGCGCGTCAGTTGGCACCAGCACCCGCCAGACACTCTTAGTGCGCAGCAATACCACCCACTCGTGTGGATCAGACAGATAGGCAACATCGGCCAGATCATCCAGCACATGCTGAAACTGAAAAGGCGTGGAGAGTGTCAAATAGGCCTCGGGGATTGTCATGCCCTCGAACTCGACGCCAAGTGAT
Source organism: uncultured Granulosicoccaceae bacterium (assembly GCA_937920585.1). GTDB lineage: Bacteria > Pseudomonadota > Gammaproteobacteria > Granulosicoccales > Granulosicoccaceae > CAKZSB01. The sequence continues at coordinate 21,039 of CAKZSB010000381.1, forward strand.
TTGCGCACGCCGCTGCTGGCACCATCGCTGCCGATCAAAAAGCGCCCGTGCAGCGTTTCTTCACCGTCGTCGCCATCGACAGTCAGCGTAACCCGATCGGCGGTTTGACTGACCGAACGGGAGCGCAGACCGTAGCGGATTTCCGCATGGGGAAAACGCTGCAGTTCGTCGCGAAGGTATTGCGTCAGTCGCCATTGCTCGCACTGAACCCGGTACGGGTAAGGCGTGACATCGG
>CAKZSB010000382.1 GCA_937920585.1 uncultured Granulosicoccaceae bacterium
GAATACGCCTGCAGTGATTCCGAGAATCACTATAGTTTTAGCACCCGTCTTTAGTAAGTTTAATAGTTGCTCAAAATTCATAGGATTACCATAGTGCCCTTTTTGAGCCTAACAAAGCATTCACCTGCAATTGACATTTCCGTAAGCGATCCATCTAGCCCATGGGTTGACTATGAAGATTGTCCGGGTTAGTGCCCATCGGACCATTGGCTGAGGTATGAGGCGCAGTGGTGCGAGAATGTTGATGAGAGTCAGGGACGAGACAAAGGTACGAGTTCAATCAAACTTATCAGTGGGAAGGGAAAGCGCCACCACCTGAATCTCCACCAACTACAACCGAACTACTGGCTTACCGCAGGACAATCACAACGACAGCGATGCCGCTGACCCTGATGAGCCACTAACCAGAATCCTGCCAAAGCAGCAGTAGTTGATCGTTGGTTCTGGCGATGAATTCACGATTAGCGACCGGCCTGACATCGTGCTGATAGTCGCTGTCAGGGTGCCGGGTAGCTTTTGAATTTCTCTTCGACTTGTTCAGGCGTCAGATTCCAGGGTAGCAGCGCCTCATGGTCGGCTAATTCTTTGGCATGCGGCAACTCGCTCAGCACCACGGTCAGATATTTGAATGGCTCATGTCCATTAGCTTTCGCGGTCTGGGTGAGACTGTAATGGCTTGCACTGGCTTTGGCGCCATCCACCGTGTCGCTAAACAGATACGCTTTGCGCGACACTGCCACCCCTTTGGCTACTTGCTCAGAACCGATATTCGATATCGGCAATCGACCATCTTCACAATAACGAGCGAGCGCTACTTGATGGTTGAGCAGATATTGTAGCGCTGTACGAGTCGGTTCATGCTGTACGCCGTCGGTTTGAATTTTACTGGCCCAGGCAATAAACGATTCCCACAATGGCACCGCCTTTGTCTGGCGTATTTCGTATTTCTCCTGCGTCGACTTATCCTTGACTTCGTCCTCTATGTCATAGAGGCACTGATACCAACGCAAGGCTCTGGCGGCAATAATATTGTCCGCTGCGTGATCTTTGCCCACCGATTTCACCACATTCCTAAATCGGCGCCTCGCATGGTCATTACAGTACACCAGTGTCACTTTACCGGTTTTACTTAACGGCACGTAACTGCTGTAGGCATCAACCACCAGATAACCCTCAAAGTCACCCAGTAACGACTGAGCTATCTCGCCCGATCGCGATTTCGAATAATCCAGTATCACCACCGGCTTGTCTGGCGGACCGCCTTGGCGAATCCAGAACCAACTTTTTGATTCAGGGGCCCTTTTGGGTTCTTTGAGTACCTGAATGCCCGTTTCATCTGCACCGCCGATATCGTATTCCAAATACGTTTGCACCAGCAGATCAACCAACACCGACAACTTCAAACCGATATCGACGAGCCAACGGGCCATTTTGCTACGAGGCAGATCCACAGCAGATCGCTTGGCCATACCTTCCAGCCGGTACAACGGCAAACCATCGAGATACTTCGACACGATCAAGTAAGCCAGTAGCACGGGACTGGCCTGAGTACCCGGCAAGGGTTGCGCCGGCATGAGCGCTGTCTGCACACCACACTTGCAAGGGCATGCCATTTTCGGTCGAATATGACGAATGATGTAGTACACCTGCGGCACGATGCCCAGTTGCTCACTGACTTGCTCACCGATACGTTTCATCGTGTGGCCGCAGTCTGAGCAAACGCCATTTTGCGGTTCGTGCTCCACCTCCACCACGGGCAAATGATCGGGTAGAGGTTTGCTGCGTCTGCCCTTGCGAGTGTGGGATTTTACTTTGGTTTTTTTCCGATCCCGCATCTCGTTGAGGGCCGCCAGCAGTTCGGCTTCGTTGAAAAAATCCAACTTCAACTGCCGTATATCGATATCGGGTGCGTAGCGTTCGCTGCTCGAACCAAAGTGCAGGCCCTGAAGCTGGCTCATCTGTCCGAGTAGCTTCTGGATTTGAGTCTCTTTGTTGTAGATCAGCGATTCGCGATCTTTGAGCGTGGCTTGTTGTTGGGCAATCTGTTCTTGTTGTTCACTGACACGCTTTTCAAGCTGGACAATGGTCGCTTGAAGTGATTTCAGATTGGTTTGCGCATCAAGAGTAGACATTCAGGCCAGCATACTCGTTGACCTGAATGGGTGCTTTTGCGCAAGTGACGGTCGTTAAATGATGTGCGCCGCAGTGATGGCTCGATGGGGACGCATGGCATTGAGATTGTAGCCATCCAGCAGCTGATCCAGTTGGGCTATCGACAAAGACAGCGATTCATCACTAAACCAGTCCGGCCAGTGAAAACGCTGCTGATCCAGGCGTTTGTATAACATCCAGAATCCGTTTCTATGCCAGATCAGGAGTTTGATCTTATCTCTGGCCCGGTTGCAAAACACATAGAGGCTCCGATCGGCCGGGTTTCGGTCCAGCTCCATCGCAACGATGGCACACAATCCGTCGATGGACTTTCGCATATCAACCGGCTGACGATAAATCCACACCTGTTCCGGGCGCCAGCGTTCAACGTCCATTGCCCAGCACCTCTACCAGCGTTTTGAGGTACTCCACAGACGGGATGCTTTGTGTATGCACACGCACATTGCCGGGTAGCTCCAGGCAAACGCCTGCGGGCAAATGGGCCGTCTGGCTAATCGCCACCTGGCTAAATCCGGGGGCGTCCGAGGCCCGCTTGTGCGATACCGATTGTTGATGGCCAGAATCGCTAGATTGTTCCTGGGACTTCAGTCGATAGCGCCATTTGCGGAAAGTACCCACTGAGATTTTCTCAATTTCGCAGAACTGCTGATGGGTAAGGTCGCATTGTTGAAACTTCTCGATAAGTGAACGCCACTGTTGACGACTTTTTCGTGGTTGTCGGGGATGCATGCCGAGCTCCGTTGATGGGAACAAACATGGTTTATCAACATTCCCAACCTTGCAACCATGGCCCGGAAGGATCGCTTACGGAGATATCATTCAGGAAGCATACATCACAGCCTGTTTCTACCACTGCCACTGTCAGTACATCACCGTGCTCTGTATCAGAGTCAACCACAATAGTGGCTGAGCCACCCACAAAAGCCTCAGTGGTACTTGCTCCAGTACTCTGATTGTCCTTCAACAGCCGTACACGGAAGCCATCAGGACCAAACAGAGTGATCTGCTGCCCTGCCTCCACTTCATCCGGCAAACCAGTTACGTTCACAGTGTCACAGTCAATGCAGGTATCAACTTCTTCAGTCACTGTGGTGGTTATGGT
>CAKZSB010000383.1 GCA_937920585.1 uncultured Granulosicoccaceae bacterium
ATTTCAATCGGCGATGCCATCGCCACCTCGATATCTGCGCGCTCGGGGTCGAACGGAATTCGGTAACGGCGGACTTCATCGGTAACGGATTGGGCGTAGCCTGCAAAGTTGTCGCTGGCAAGCAACTCTGGATTGTTCTGCCATCCTGCCGGTGAAAGACTGATGGCCGGCGCTTCGACGGCGCGACTGCTGACACAGCCGGACAGCACTGTACCAATCATCAACAAAAATGTTGCGAGCCGCACGGACGATAGTAGTCGTGTAGTCAAGGAATCAATGCCCGGGTAGCTTGTTAGTTGTAAGGGTAGCTGAATATACCATCGCTCAGGCCTCGGTACGTTTTAGCTTCTGATGCTGATCCTCAACCAGTCCGATTTTCCAGTACCCGGATATACAGGCATCATCGCGACGCACCTTTTTTTCCTTCAGGCAAAGCGCTTTAAGTGTGCGTATAACTCCTGATTCGCCGGCGATGCAGGTTTGTATACGACCGTCCGGCCAGGCCAGTGAGCGGATCAATGTCTCCTGTGCATCGGACGGCTGCGCCGGATCGGGATGTACCAGCCAATGCACGGTAATACCCGCAGGCATGTCGATGTCCTGTTTATCCTCGGCGGCCGTTATCTCGAAAATGGCAACGCCTCTGGCGTCGCGTGGCATGGCCTCAAGCGTTGCGGCGGCGACGGGGATGCCAGACGGGTCGGCTGCCACCAGATACCAGTCCGCTTCAAAGTGGGTGACCTTGGGTGCGCCGGGCCCTGCAAAACCCAGAAAATCTCCAGCGACGGCACGAGTCGCCCAGGCTGACGCGGGACCATTATCGCCGTGCGCGACGAAGTCGATGGCGAGCTCACCTGCATCAGGATCGTGATACCGCACCGTAAAAGTACGCGTGGCAGGTTTGGGACCACTCGCCAACCGCTCGACAAACGCTTCGCGTGTCTCGTGCGGCTCTGGCAGCATCAACTTGCAATTGCCACCTTCCCTGCCGGCTGGAATATCGTCGAGTTCCGGGCCCGCGAATACCACCCGAATCATGTTCGGTGTCAGGTGCCATGCTTGTTTAACTGTCAGCAACCGGGGCAGACGGCGCCCTGCCGCAGCACTCGCTGCCGATTTTATCGCCGATATAACAGACATGCGCTCTCCAGCTAAAGTGGCTTACGAAGATGGGGGCGAGATTCGGCGTGGCAATGCAATGAATCGAGTTCGACTGAAACTCGCAACAAACAGGTGCATGCCAAAGCGAATCGGGTATAGGTTAAAAACGTAATTCGCCAGGGATTGAGTTAGCGAATGACCGGGAGTACCGCCCAAATGAAAAAAGGCTGACGCTCCAGGCTGCATTTATCGCCCTGGAGTGCCAGCCTGGTCAGGCCGAGTGCAAAGGTTTTGTCGCGGCTTTGTTAGCCGTGGTAGGCCTGACTTACCGCATAGCTGTCTTCAAACCAGTTCCAGAGCACCACCTTGCCGTCGCGAACTTTGGCACGCATCGCAAAGGTAAATTCGCCAATTTCCTTGCCCGACCTAGTCGTGACACCGTTCATTTTTCCAAACACCGCAACCGTATCGCCGGAGGCGAATGCGTCGGTATTTTCCCACTCGGTGGTTTTGAAATTCTCACCAAAAACAGGCAGGAATGCCAGTATCTTGTCTTTGCCATTCCACGGACCAATCCACGGCAGCGCTTTGTCACCTTCGTTGTGCCAGACCATGTCGTCCGCCATCAACGATAGCATTGTCTCCATATCGCCACTACCCATCGCACCCATAAAACCCATAACAATATCAAAAGTTTCCTGGCTGGTTTTATCCATCTCTGCCGCACCCGCGCTTTGCGCAAGTATCAGCGACAGGCTGGCACCAAGTGATGTTTTTAAAAGCGTTCTGCGTTCCATAAACTGTTCTCCGATAAAGTATTCAAAGTCCGATTGCTTATTTACCGCCATCGGGAAAATAGGGGTGTTTCAGTGTCCGGCTAACAGGTCGAAACCCGTGCTTTTTGTCCGGTAACAAAGTTGTATGATTCAGCAATAATCTGCGCCACCACTAGCAGTTGCCGTGGTGAAGCGGGTGTAAAGAGCATGACAAACCCCTCCCAGCCATCACGCCTTTCAGCCCAGGGATGTCGCTCTCCCCAGCCCTTATCAGCTAATTCGAGCGCGCGATCCGGTGGCAACGGCAAATGCAAACTCCCGTCGGTGTGGATATGTGAAAATTCCCGGCCGCCGGCGATCGCTTTCGGCCGAACAATGGTCACCGATTTATCCAGCCACATACCGATGGCACCGGGTAACGACACCACTGTCGCACGCCTTTCAACACCCGGCAGGCTGAATGCGAAACGATAAAGAACCTGATTGATCTCGCTCACAGGCTCCACGTCGATTTGAACGTGAGGTACGCGGCCCGATGTCTGGATGCGTGGTCCGTCGCGCTGAGGCAGTACTACCTGCGATAGACCGTCATCGGCCGAGCGTACTTGCGCCTGCAAACAAAGCTCTGGTTTGCTTGCATCAGCCTGAGCAACACTCACGGCCAGCAGGGTGATAGCCACACAGGCTAATCTTGCCAGTATCTTTCTTATCAATGCTGGCAACCCGCAGCAAGTGCCATACTGGTAAAACAAGTTCTACTTGCCCGACAACTGCTGCAGCGCACCGGCCCAGTCTTCAAGGTGATACGAGCTTACAATTTTGCCGTTTTCGAGTGTGTGGATATCGATGGTCAGGATGTCAAAACTTTTGCCTTTGCCGTCGACACCAAACAGCGGCCCCTGGGGTGTAGCTGTGGCTCGACTGCGCACGACAACCTTCTGATCTTGTTGAATCATCTCCTGCACTTCCCAATTCAGATCGGGCATCAGCTTCGCGAAAAAACCGCTCACCTGGCCTATGAACTGATCGCTGGTTTTGTTTTTTCCGGAATAGTCACCGATGCTCTGCCAATCTTCGGCAGTCGCCTCCCTGAATGCGGCAGCGTGTTGTTCGGATGCCGGATTACTGAGGAAATCGTAGAATGTCTGGACCACGGCCCTGTCATCAGCGTTGGCATTATTCAGTGTTAAGCCCATAATCAGGACTGCAGCGGTGGTAATCGAACCCGGTGTTTTCATATCCAGATGACCTTTAATGTTGCATGATGGCGAGTACTATAAATAACCCGCGAAGCAATGATAATCCGGGATAGATTTACTTCACTGTTCGGAATATTTGCACAATGATTGATGAGTTACGCCAGATTGCAATTTTTGCCAAAACGATTGAACACGGTTCGTTCAGGGCCGCGGCGCAGGCATTGCGATTATCCCCGTCGGTAGTCAGCCACCACGTAGCACAACTCGAGGAACGGCTTGGCACGGCGCTGCTCTACCGCTCTACGCGCAAGTTGTCGCTTACCGCCGACGGTGAACGTATGTTGCTTGCAGCGCGAACAATGATCGAGGCGGCAGAGAACGGGCTGCATGAAATTTCCAGCCATACCGATCAACCGTCCGGCATTTTGCGTTTGACGCTGCCGGCGATTCTGTCCGAATCTGAAATAATCAGGCATCTCGCCGAGTTTGCTCATCAACATCCACTGGTGCAGCTTTCACTGGATTTTTCGGACGACCGGCGTGACCTCATCTCCGACGGATACGACATTGCGATTCGCGCCGGTGATATGAAAGACAGTTCTTTGAAAGCCCAGTTACTGTTCAGTTTTGAACGCCGACTGGTGGCGTCACCAGCGTATCTCGCCGAGCGAGCGTCACCGAAAGCACCCGCAGACCTCGACACCTGGGACTGGGTTGAACTGGCGCCGGTCTGGAATAAGAAAACCGAGTTTCGCAATGCGCGCAAGCGCAGTACAGTAAAAAAGCTAAATTCGCGAATCAGTACCAACAGCGCACAAACGCTGTCGCACCTGGCTTGCGCGGGGGCCGGGCTCGCGATAATTCCTCAATATCTCGCAGCACCGCAGGTAGCCGCCGGCAAGCTGGTGTTTGTGCTGCCAGACTGGTCGGTCGACCCGATTAGTGTTTTTGCCGTGTGGCCACCCAACGCGCCGAAGGACGGGCTGATCAAACACTTGGTGAATTACCTTAAAGACAACCTACAACAGATGCAGTAACGAGCGTCTTGTATCGGTACATCAGGCATCCATAATTACCGGGTTGTTGCACGCTGACACACACGGATACAAACAGGTGCGATTGTCACCTCCTGTTTTACCGCTAAGCGTGTATGTTCAGTCACCCGACACTCAGACTGAATTCGATGATCGATAAAACCAATGCAATCAAATTAACCCGACGACAGACGCTGATACTGGCCGCGGGCACAGCACTCAGCGCTTGCGCAAGTGGGCGTAAAGCGGTGGCTCAGGATGGTACCGGACCCAATCGCGGTGTACTGGATCGAACATTTCGCGGCAAGCAAACCTGCGACAACACAATGGTGCCGCTGTCTGATTCCGCAACGCGAATGGCTATGCCGACTGACTTTGGCGGCGATGTTTGCCAGATGAGCGAGGACAGCTTCGAAGGGCCCTACTTCACCTGCGCGCCACCACCGGGGCGACAGATCGCCGTTGATCAGGCTGGCCAGCCTCTGACGGTGGCAATGCGACTGGTCGACAGCAACTGCAACCCAATCCCGCAAGGCGTAGTCGATATCTGGGCGTGCAATGCCACCGGCTACTATTCCGGATACAGCAATGGCCCGAACGAACGCCCGCCAATGGCCAAAGCCATCCTGTTTGGCCACATCAAACCCGACGTCTCCACGCGATTTTGCCGCGGAGCGCTGCTGACCGATCAGGACGGCATTGCCGAATTCGATACCGTCTATCCGGGCTTCTATTGGGGACAGCCAATCCATATTCACATGAAAGCGCACGTCGCTGGCAGGAACCTGTTGACCACTCAGGCCAACCTGCCCGAAACGTTCAACGAGCGCGTGATGCAGACCGCGCCCTACTCCGACCCGCGTCCGATCACCCGTTCGACAAAATCGACAGGGTTTCCAGTCATGCGTGTACAGGAGCGCGGTGGGCGCCTGCTGGCGACACTGGATCTGGTCGTGCCAGGCTGACAGCCACTGCAAGGCACATTCGGGATCCAGAAAAGACCGGATTTAGCGGTAATCCGCCTGTTGCCGCTGAAATAGTGGCATTGTGGATCCCAAATTATTACACTCCGGGCTGGATCGATATCACGATCTGCACTGAGGATCTTCCAATATGGCGATAAAACTGCCAGACAAATTTGAAAATGTCGTTCAAAACGCTTCCCAGGAATGGCTGGACACGCGGGGCAAAACCCGCGACGAACTGCGCAAGTTCATCGAAGCCAGGATAGTGCGGGATCAGGAAAAATCGCCCAAAGTCGGTGACCCGGCGCCGGACTTCGAACTGGAATTGCTGGACGCACGTGGCAACCGCACCGGAGAAATGACGCGCCTGTCATCGCACTTTGGCAAACCCATCGGACTGGTCTTCGGTTCATACACCTGACCGCCGTTCAGAGACGGGGCCGTGCGCCTCGACGAACTGGCAAAGTCATTTGGTGATAAAGCGAAATTTTTCGGCGTCTACATTCGTGAAGCGCATGCAGACGGCGAAGATCAGGTGATTCGCAACCTTGAAGAAGGCATCATTCACACCCAGCCCGAAACGGCTGATGAACGCGCGGAAGTTGCCTCGGCGTGTATGCTGCGTTACAACTTCACGTTTCCGATGTTGCTCGATGGCATGGACAACGACGCAGAGGAAAAGTACAT
>CAKZSB010000384.1 GCA_937920585.1 uncultured Granulosicoccaceae bacterium
AGACCGATTAGTGCTGGCGACAAGGCTGCGTCTGATCGAGTAAGCTACCAGTTTATATCTCCCGCTGTCGACCCCGGCAATTTAACGCATACGATGTTTCAACATCGGGCACAGGGAAAAAGAGTGTCAAATTTGGTAGCACTAAATCGAGTGGCGCTGGTACTTGTTGCATTGATCGTAGTATCAACGCTTGTGATGATCTCAGGTACGGTTAATTGCAGGATTGCAGGGACAATAGTTGGTATCAATATACTCGCGGCTATTGCGGCAGTCATATTGGTATTGATGGGTATGATACAGACCATGGCAAGTAAACAGCAAGGTAATGTACCGAGTGTGTTGTGTCTTGTTGCGGTTATTTTATTGTGTGGCGCTATGGCGCCTTTTAATCTCATGGTTGGCATCGGGGCGGGACATTGCTATGGGTAGATGTAGTCCCTTTGCAATAGTATACATGCCGATTATTAGTGTTGTCAGAGTACCCGGCGGAGTTCGCGTGGAGTGAGCGCCGAGTGGCCCGAGTGCACTGCCATGTCAGCGAATATTGCGAAGTTTTTCGTTGCCGGATATCAGGTTGTTGATCTTATAGATCGTTACCGGCAGGTCGTCTGCGGTTACCGGGCGCGAGTACAGAAATCCCTGCACCAGATCGCAACCCAGACGCGATATCTGATCGAGTTGCTCCGGCAGCTCCACGCCCTCGGCAACGGTTTCCAGCCCGAGACTGCTCGCCAGTGTTTGAATGGTACCGATCAGTGAAGCTTTGGCGGATTTCGAATCGAGACTATTGACGAAAGTGCGATCGATTTTCAATACGTCCAGCGGCAAATCCTGCAGGTACCGCAACGACGAGTATCCGGTACCGAAGTCGTCGATGGCGATGCGTATCCCAACGTTGCGCAGGCGCTGTAATCGCGATGCCACAATCTTCACATCATCCATTAACACACTTTCAGTTACCTCGAGTTCGAGCAATTCTGGTGGTGCCGAGTGGCGTTTGAGCGCGTCGATCACCTGATCACAGAAATCATCCTGCTGAAACTGCGGGGCGGCGATGTTGATGCTCACGCGCAATCCCGCGGCGGGTGTGTTTTGCCATTGCGCCAATTGGCGGATCGATTCATCGATAACCCAGCTGCCAAGCGGATTTATCAATCCTGTACTTTCGGCTACGGGTATGAACTCACCGGGTGGTACCAGTCCACGCGAGGGGTGAATCCAGCGGATCAATGCCTCCATACCGACAACCTGACCATCGGCGCAACGTACCTGCGGCTGATAAAGCAGGTGGAATTCCTGTCGATCAATCGCTTCTCGCAGTTGCGTCTCCAGCAGGCTGCGCTGTCTGGAGGCAATTGCCACCGATTCGTCGAAAAGACAAACGCATCCCTTGCCATCACGCTTGGCCTGATACATCGCCTCGTCCGCTGACTGTAGCAAGGTCTCAGCGTTGCCGCCGTTGTCAGGGAAGCGGCCAATGCCGATACTGGCACCAATGCTTAAGTGCTCGCCCTCGATAACGAAACGGGGTTCAAGTGCCTGCAACAGCGCATTGGCGGCCGCGGTGCCATCCGATTCATCGTGGAGGATAGCGGCGAATTCATCTCCACCCATACGTGCCAGGGTACCTGAACCATCCAGACTTGCGGCCAGACGATTGGCGACCATCGCAAGCAGTTTGTCGCCGAAAGCGTGGCCGAGTGTGTCATTCACCTCTTTAAAACCGTCGAGATCGATAAATAACACGCAAAACGAGGTTTGACTCTGCTTTGCACGTGTAATGGACTGGTTGAGAGTCTGTTCAAACTGATGCCGATTGGCCATGCCGGTCAGTCGGTCGTGAAAAGCCTGGTGCTGCAGTTTACCGGATAGTTCCATGCGATCGATCGATGTGGAAAGCTGATTGACCACAGCCTGGAAGATATCGATATGCGCTTCGGAGAATTCACGCATTTCACGTGTTCGGTACATCAACATTGCGCCAAAAACGCTGCCCTGCTTTTTAAGCGGGATACAACAGGTGCTGCCGACGTTTCGTTCAGCGCGCATGGCGTGCACCTGGGGTGTTTCTCTTGGATCCTCTTCCAGCCGACCAATGGTGGCTAGCTGGTCGTTATCGACACACCACTGCGCGATGCACTCGTGCACATGGTTGTGATCCAGCGCATCGGCGCGATAACACGAACCCTGCGCACAGCCCCAGCCGACATGGGATTTCAGCTCACCATCGGCGTCGAGTACAAATATTCGCGCGAAAGTGCCGTCCATTGCCGGCAGCAGGATTTGGCATACGGTATCGCAGGCCTCGGTGATATCGTCCAGTACCGTCAGTATCTGACTGACCTCGGCCAGAGCCCTGGTGCCCTTCAGGCGCTGCTCAGTCACATCGATCAGCCGCGTGTTGGCAATCGCCATCGAAGCCATACCGCAGATGCGCTGCAAAAGCGGTACATCGCCTGACAGATCGGCTGAATGCGGAGAAGAAATTACCGTTATGGCGGCAACCGCTTCATCGTCGACAAACAGTGGCAGCGAGAATGCCTGGGTGCCGACCGGCCATTGATGGATAGACTGAATCGTGCTGACGTCATCGAGGTAAATCGCCTCACCACGCGACCAGGCGCCGCCAATAGTGCCTTCGTTGCGTCTGAACTGCCCGCCCAGATACTCGGATGAGTGGTTGCCGCTGGCAGCGACGATCTCCATAAACTCGCCGGACTCGTGCAAAGTGGCGGCGTAGCAACAGTCTGCCCGGGTGCGATCGACCAGCGTTTTGGCCAGCTGCTCCAGTAGTGAGTTGGTGTGCTGGCAAGCCATAAGTGATGCCAGTACGAGCTCCATAGTGGAGATTTCACCCTCGCGCAGAGACAGCGCATTGACATTGTTCGCCACGCGTTGCTTCAGCTCCCGCACTTCCGAAATATCGAACAACTGCACCAGCAATGCGACCACTTCGCCGCGGTCGTTCTGTAACGGCATGCGAACCGTTTCAGTATTAGTCGATCGTCCCGGCAGGGTTTCTGTGGTTCTGGAGACCGTTTTGTCGTTAATAACCTGGTTGTCGAGCGTCCAGAGTCCGGGCCAGCCCGAAATCGAATCACCAAGCACCAGATCTTTGGGGCGTCCCAGCTCGAGGTCGTGTTTACCGATCAGTGCCTCACGCGCAAAGCCTATCGCCTCACAGAAAGACGAGTTGACATAGACAAAGCGATGGTCGAGATCTTTGATCGCCAGTGGCGTGGCCTGAGCAGCGCTTATATGATCTAGCAAGAGTGCCGGGTTGATATCTTCAAGCATTCCTTGGGTACCAGGCAATCTGGGAGAAGCGGTGCCATTTCTAATTGGTATCGTTCAAAGCTGCACAGGCTTAAGTCGATCCGGGGCTGCCGGCAAACGGTAGTATCGACCGCCAGCGCTAGACGCACCCTTGTTACGCAATGCTCGCTGATGACGCACCGCCCGCGTATCCGATAACTGTAGTCTGGAGATTGCGGTTTGTCGAGGCACCAAAACCATCCGGCACGGGCGAAAATAGCAAGGCATTGATGAGCAGGGATCGCGTCAGTTCAATACGCTTTCGCTGAACCACGGACTTCGCTGCCTGGTTGCCGCGTTGTCGATTCCCGGCACTTGCCTGCCGGATTGAAGGATGAGCCGAGCTTTCATTGATCGAAAGTCCCGGAATACCTGCACAGGGGTTGTCGTAGTCAATACAATCGGTATATCGCGTATAACAGCCCGACACTACGAGGCATAGCATTATGGCCAGCAGAGTGCCCACTGAAGTGGAAACTGAAAGACTCGTTTTAAGGCAGTTTAAGGAGGACGACTGGGTTGATCTGCATCAACACTATTCAGATGCTGAAGCAACCAGGTATACCTACGGCCGCGCGTTTTCCGAGGGTGAAACCTGGCGCACGATGTGCGGCATGATCGGGCACTGGCAGATTCGAGGTTACGGGCCGTATGCTGTTGAAGAAAAAGACACGGCCAGGGTGCTTGGAACGGTCGGCTTCTGGTACCCGAACGACTGGCCTTCTCCGGAAATTAAATGGGCTTTGGCAAAGCCGTATTGGGGACAAGGGTTCGCGAGCGAGGCCACCAGAGCCATACAGAATATTGGATTGCAGTACTTGCCAGACATAAAGCTTATAAGTCTGATCCATCAGCAGAACTCCGCATCGATAAAGCTGGCGGAGAACGTCGGTGCAAAACTGGAAAAAGAGATTGAGTTTCGTGGTTCACTGTGGAACCTGCACCGACACCCTCAAGCGTTAGTATAAATCTGTGCGGTCGTATTGCGGTTGACCACGCTATCACATGCAGTGCGAGCCACAGCAGTTTTCGCAGTGCATTGCTCGTTCCGAGCGATAGCCATGATTTGCCTGAATAGACACCACTCTATTCCAGCGGCATGTTCTTAAAGACTGGCGAACCGGCAGCCGGGGCATCCACTCGGCTCATCCCAAGCTTTACCTGCACAAGCGATGTGGCCAGCCGTTCGGCGTTGACTCTGAAATCCTGATAGCCTCTTTGAACCCCGGCCCCTACCAGCGACTCTGTGAATTCCCGGTAGTCTGATGTGCCGTTCAGACTATGGGT
>CAKZSB010000385.1 GCA_937920585.1 uncultured Granulosicoccaceae bacterium
GTTGCCATCGTGATGGCCTGCCCCAGGCTTGGCGCAATGGTCGCCATTTTCAGGGTTTTCTCCTGCGCGATGGCAGAACTGCCAATCGCAAGTGCAGCCAGTGCTGCAAGGGTAAATCGACGCATGATGTCCTCCAGTGGATTTATAGCGTGGTGGTGTGAATGTTATCTACCGCCGACGGCTCGCCGTCCAGGTGACGATGAATGACGATTAACAGGATCGAACCCAGCAAGGCCGGCACCGCGATAAACATATTGGGCATCAGGATCGCAATGCCGGCGATGCCCCGTGCGGCTCTTTCCCATTTGAAGAGGCGGTTTTTCTCGAACCCCGTCAAAGCTGAAGTCAACAGCCACATCGACAGCGAAAACGCGACGACGATCCAGCCCAGATCGCCCCACGATACACTATTGATATCGATCATCGCTTTGGATCGCGGCAGTTCGTCGCCAAACCACAGAAAGAGTGCTTGCAGTTTGTACAGCACGGCCGGGTGATAGACGAACACAAACGGGATAATGAATCCGGCAAGCGATAAACGTGCAGCCTGAAATCCGGTTTCCACCGGATCGGCTTTGGCGATTGGCGCGGCGGCAAAGGCGGCCAGCGCTACTGGCGGTGTCACGGTGGAGATGACGGCAAAGAACACCACAAACAGATGCAGTGTCAGCGGCGCGATGCCCACCGCTTCGATGCCGGAACTCAGCGCAATCACAATAATAAAGTAGGTCGCACCGGGCGGCAGCCCCATGCCAAGCACGATCGCACCCAGCGCGACAACAATCAGCGTGGTAAACAATGGACCGCTGGCCAGCTGTGCGAGCAATAGCGACAAACGCCCGGAGAATCCGGATATCTGGATCAGCCCGACAATCAAACCGATGGCGGCCACGATTACGATGATGGTGGACGACATACGCCCGGCCTGGACGAATGCCGAATAGATTTTCGTGCGCGATCGAAACTCGGGGAACAGCACCAGTGCTGCCGCCAGTGCCACCAAAAATCCGTAGAAACCAGCCTTCAAAACAGAGGGCTGGGCGAACAGAAAATAGCTAAGCGTGCCCAGCGGCAACACAAACACCAGACATTGCAGCATCTCGCCGCGCGACAGACCTGGCCGGGCCTCGATTGACAGCGGCCCGATTCCCTGCCGGCGCGCCTCGAAGTAGACAGTCAAAAAGGTGCCAAAGTAGAAAAAGATAGCCGGCACGATCGCCGCTACCACAATATAGCGATACTCAAGGCCTATTTGGCCTGCGACAAAAAACGCCACTACCCCCATCACCGGCGGCATAACCTGGCCCCCGGTGGACGCTGCGGCTTCGACAGCGGCGGCAAAGGCGGGCTTGAAGCCAGACTTTTTAATCACCGGTATGGTCATCACGCCGGTGGACACAACATTGGATATGGCAGCCCCTGACAGGGTGCCAAACAACGCCGATGAAGCGACCGCCGCATGCGCGGCACCACCGGTGAAACGCCCGGTCAGGCGGTTGGCAATTTTCATTAACAGGGTGCCGGCACCGCTTGCCATCAACACCGCGCCGAACGCGATGAAGATCAGCACATTGCCGGAGACGACCTGCAGCGGCTGCCCGAATATGCCACCGGTCTGGGCCCAGAAGTTCAACACCATCGAGCGCATCGATTGGGCCAGCGTACTGTCAGAGCCTGCGAATATGCCGGTCCATTCCGGCAACCAGCCGCGCACGAAAAAATACACAATCCAGAACAGACAGAAACCGACGATAAAGGTACCGAAGTAACGCCAGGTAAGGTACAGCGTTAACACTGTGGCCAACGGAAACAGAAGGTAGTCCAGCGGACCGGCACTGGGCAGTGCGCCACCGTCAACTGCAAATAGTGCCGTAATCCAGGCCAGCACTACGATCAACGCAATCGCCGTCAATACCCAGTTCATCCAGCGCGAGCGCATCTGCAATGACAGCGCGGCTACAATGAAAGACAACAGCACCGGCAGCCCGAGGATCATGCCGGTCGGCAGCAGCACGGCGCGCTCGAATGATCTGAATCCGGCACCCAGCCAGTGGCTCTTGAAGAGCTTTCGCTGGTCGCGACGCGACAGCTCATCAAAACCCTGCGTGCTGTATTCAATAAACCAGCGCACCAGGTCGCTGATCGGACCGGACGCCGCGTAGATCAGTATGACAAGGGTAAAGAGAAACGCGCAGACACTGCCGGCGCGAAACTCCGGCGACTCCTGACTCACGCGTCTGCCGCCTGCTTCCTGAGCCTCTCGGCCTCCCATAGATAAGTGTTGCGCGCGGTGGCGTTGATTTCGTCGTCGGCTAGCGCTTCCATAGCAGCCGCTTTGATTAGTTGA
Organism: uncultured Granulosicoccaceae bacterium; assembly: GCA_937920585.1. Classification (GTDB taxonomy): domain Bacteria; phylum Pseudomonadota; class Gammaproteobacteria; order Granulosicoccales; family Granulosicoccaceae; genus CAKZSB01. Next base: position 2,348 of record CAKZSB010000385.1, read on the forward strand.
ACAGGCTCTCCCAGCGCGATAAGGTGATCGCACAACTCGAGCTGCCATTGCAGATCGTCGGTGGTTTCTGCGGCCTGCTGCAATGCCTGAACGCCACCGGCAAGTGCTGCCATCTGGTTTGCCCGCTGCACTGACGACAGCGTCCCCAGATGCGTCGGGTTGCCGTCGTACCAACCCAGGGTGCCAGTCGCGAAACTGCGCGCCGACCAGCTCGCCTTGCCATAGAACTCACCGAGCCAGGGTTTATTGGCAATGCCGGCAGGTAGCTCGATGCTGGCGGCGATGTCGTCCAATGAGTGCCCGGCGTTCATGCCGTCGACAGTGTGTTGCATCACGTGCAGAATCGCCTCACGCGTGGTGGTGAGGACTTCGTGCACGCGCTCGGCACCAAACACCGGCATGGTGTGCCCGGGTGCCAGCACTTCTGCGCCCAGTTGATCGAGCAGTGCCAGGCTGTCGGCCCAGGCGGCAAAGTCGCGGTACGGCGTGCCGCGAATGGCATATAGATTCGGGAATGCGTGATACCAGTTGTCACCCGGAATCAGTACTTTGAGTTCAGGCAACCAGATCACCATGTGATCGGCCGTTTCACCCGGCGCCATAATCAGCCTTGCCTGCACGCCGTCGAGATCGATGTCGGTATCGCCGGCGATCAGTTGATTGGGGGGAATATGGCCGGCCCCCATGCCTTTCATTGGCCGATCACCGGGGCCACAACCCAGGCTCACGCGCTGCTCAGAGCTGAGCCCAATACCGAACTGCGCCTGGGTTCTGCGATTGAGCGCCTGGTTTGGCGCGATCGCGCTGGCGTCCTGACCCACCAGATCGGATGAGAACGCAGCACTGGCGAGAATTGGAATTTCGCGCCCCTCACTGAAAACACTGGCACCTGATATATGATCGCGGTGGCTATGGGTATAGATGATGCGCGCGATCGGCTTGTCGCTGATTTTTCGAAACTCGGCCAGTACGTTTTCGGCGGCGGCTGTACTTTCGGAAGTGTCGACGATGGTGATACTGTGCTCGCCAACAATCATATGCTGAGTGGACGCGGCATAACCCACTGCGGTGTACACACCCGGGCACAGTTCAACGATGATTTTGGCGAATTGCGTGTCGTTGTGGTGTAGCAGTGCCGGGTTGGCCATAGTGCGGTTTTCCAGATCGGGGAGTGCTAACCTGCCAGATATTCCGCGGTGCGGCAAATTTTCCTGATCAGCACCGCCCACAAAGGCTCGCCAGTCACAAGCCCATCATTTCACTTGCGATCATCGCACCCATGCCTCCGTCGATGACCAGATCCTGCCCGTTGATCCAGTGGCTTTGCGGCGACAACAAAAATACGATCACATCGGCGATCTCGCCGGGTTCGCCCGCACGACCGACACGGGCGAGATTCTTCGCCACCTTGTCGCCAAAGGCGGCAGTGAAATCCGGCAGAATGCCAGTGCTGACGGCGGCCGGGCTGACACTGTTGATCCGAATCTTGCGTGCGTGCATCGCTTGCGTTTGCGCCATCGTCAGCACAATCACCGCCTCTTTCGAAAGATTGTAAGCCCGCGTCGCATCAATATTACGCTCGGC
>CAKZSB010000386.1 GCA_937920585.1 uncultured Granulosicoccaceae bacterium
GATTTGCACGGACATCGCGGGATAACTGCTATAAGATCGACCCACGCAACCGAAAGAGGCGGAACACAATGAGACCAATCAAATCACTAGTGGCACTAGGCGTGGCAGCGATGCTGGCCACAACAGCGCAAGCGGCGGAAAATCTGACGGCTGAAACTGCCTCGCCGGGCGGATCTATCCATCTGTCGATGAGTCACCTGGCCGAGGTGGCCGCCGAAAAGGGCATCGCGAATATTCAGGTGGCCGATGGCCAGACGCTGACCAACTCGGTGCAGAACGTTGCCGAGGGCAAGACCGACATCGCCGGCACGCCCTACATTCTGCCTTTCCTGCTGGCCAAAGGCCGTGGCCCCTACTCGAAGCTGGGTGCCGAAAAAGGTGCGGAGCTCGCCGCCAATCTGCGCGCACTCTACCCGGTGACGCTGGGCATCTTCGCACTCTATGCCTATGACTCCAAAGGCCTGAAGGGCTGGAATGATCTGGAAGGCAAAACCATCTACAACGGCCCGCCACGTGGCGCCGCGGTCACCAATGCCCGCGCTGTCATTCAGCTGACCACGGGTCTGAAAGAAGGCGATGGCTACAAGGGCGTACAGGTCAACTGGGGTCAGGCGGTCAAAACCATCACCGACGGCTCGGCTGATGCCGTCGTGCTGCCGATCCTGTTCCCGGACAGCCGTATCACTCAGGCGGTTGCCTCCGGCAGCATGACGGTCTGGTCGATTCCGAAAGACAAGTGGGACTCGGAAGGTTTTCAAAAGTACCTCAGAGCACCGGGCTCGGCACCATTTGAGCTGCCCGCAAGCCAGGCCAATCTGGGTGAAGCCGGCGTCACACTGGTGACTGAGGACGGCACCTTCCGTGGCCTTGCGACGATTGGTGGCGACATCGTCAACAAGGATATGTCGTTCGATCTGGCCAAGGCGCTGACTGCCGCCCACATCGACACGCTCGACAAGCTCAAGGACAAAGCGCCCTTCGCCCGCCACGCAGGCTATGGCATTGTCGATGCGGTCAAATCCGGCATGTGTGGTCCGAATCCGCTGAAGTACCACGCCGGTGCGGTCGCCGCCTGGGAAGAGGCCGGCTACACCATCGATGACTGCGCCAAGCCCTGACAGCGTAACGCTGGCTGAGCTTTTAAGTACCGCAATCGGCCCGTACAGGGCCGTTTGCTTTTCTAACCCCCGACGACCGATATCGCCCCATGTCAAACGATTCAGCGCCGCCACCCACGCCCGATGACGCCGGCCAGAAACTGGTCTACTGGCTGGCACTGATACTGGTGATCGTCGGCTTGCTGAATGCCATGCCCGGCATCCCCGGCATGGATGACGCGTTCGAGGGTTTTCTGGGCTTTAAAAACTTCACCATTCGCAAATACCCGTACGAGTATTTTTATCCGATCGCCTTTGCGGTGATGATGATTATCGTCGCACTCAAGCATTCCCTGTGGCGCGAGTTTGCCAGCAGCACACCGCTGCGCAGGCGTCTGGGGCTGGCGCTGGATGTTTCGCTGCTGATCGCAGCACTGGCGATCTCGCTGACCTACATGGTCGAGATCGAGGCGGTCTGCCTGGTCGATCAAGTCACCGGCGAGCGCGCAGCATTGATCGCCAAGAGTCTGGCCGAGGAGATCGCCTTTGCCGAAGACTTCGGCCTGCCGGTACCGGATTCGGTCGAAGACCCGCAGTGCATTAACACCACCGGCGGCTGGCTGGTGGCGATCATCGGGCTGTCGGTGCTGGTATTTCTCGCCTACAACGTTAAGGTGTGGGGCCTGCCGCTGGTGCTGGTGGCGATTGCCGTAGCCGCCTACACCGTCATCACCGTGCTGGTCTGGTACTTCCACGGCCCGGACGACATCAACAAATATCTGATGACCAAGCTTGGCGGCGAACCCCGCTTGCTGGCCGACGGACGCCCGCGCCTGCACGATGCGCTGGTCAATAATTCCTCCGGCCTGCTCGGCCGTTTCATGGACATCATTCTCAACACCGTTTTCCCGTACATCGTGCTGGGCGGACTATTCGGCGCCTCGGCCGGTGGCCGCTCGCTGATCAAACTGGCATTTCTGTGGACCCGCAAACTACGCGGCGGCCCTGCACACGCGGCGATCGTGTCATCGGCGATGTTCGGCACCATCTCGGGCGGGCCGGTCGTGAATGTGTTATCCACCGGTGTGCTCACCATACCGATGATGATCAAGCGCGGCTTCTCCAAAGTGTTTGCCGGCGGCATGGAATCGGCGGCAAGCTCCGGCGGATCGATCATGCCGCCTGTGATGGGTGTCGCCGCTTTCGTGCTCGCTGCTCTCACAGCCGTGCCCTATCGTGAAGTGATTATTGCCGCCGCCATTCCCGCTGTGGCCTACTTTTTTTGTTTGTTTCTGTCGGCGGTTTTTCAATCGCGAAAACAGGGCATCGAAGCGATTGGAGAAGTCACTGAAGATATGATTTTGTCACGCGCCGACAAGCTCAATCTGGTGATGATTTTCGGCCCGATACTGTTAATACTTTTTCTCTTGCTCACGCCCAAAGAGGCAATCGGTTGCGGCCTGTTCGGCTCGCTGTTCGGGGTGCAGACCACCGTGACCGACGGCATCTGTCGAGCCACCGATCTGCCCTGGTTTTTCGAGCTGATGCAAAACTCGGCCGGGGACGCCGGCAGCGCGGGTTGGTGGGCGGTGTTTTTGTTGTGTTTCCTGCTGTTTCTGGACAAAGGCATGCGCCAGCAACCCAAACGCCTGCTGGATGCACTGTCGGGTTCGGGCGTACTGATCTCCACGCTCTATCTAATGTTTCTGGCCGTGTCGATCATCGATTTCTGCCTCAACCTGACAGGTCTTTCCGATTTCATCGCACTCGATGTTCTGGGCTGGCTGCGCTCACTCGATCTGGGTGGCAGTGGCTCCGGGCTGTTTCAGTTTGTCGCGCTGCTCACCACCATGGCGCTGGCGGTATTGCTCGGCATGGGTATGCCAGCCGTGCCAGCCTATATCAACGTCGCATTGTTAATGGGGCCAGTGCTGGCGGGACTGGGTCTGTCGATCTTTACCGCACATATGTTTATCTTCTACTTTGCCGTGGCATCGGCGATCACACCACCGGTTGCAATCGCCGCGTTCACCGCCGCTACCATCACCAAGGCTGAACCCATGTCGACCGCCTTTTCGGCGGTGCGCTCGGGCATCGTGATGTTTGTGATTCCGTTTGTATTCGCACTCTATCCGGAAATCCTTCTAATTGAAGCCGCTGTGCGAGACCCGACTTCCCTTCCCTCGGCTGCACAGTATCTGCCGGGCTACGATGGACAGATCCATTTGATGCCATTGCTGTGGTTGCTGTTGCGCCTGGCCGTGGCCCTCTACTTGCTGGCAAGTGCGCTGGCAGCCTTTGACAGAAAATCGTTATCGGCGTTCGAGATTTTGCTGCGTCTGGCACTGGCCGCATTAATCATGTTCAAAGCGCCGCAATTCCACACGCCCGCCCTGCTGGCGGCTATCGTCTGGCTTGGCCTGCACGTCAGCCGCAACCGCACACCGGCTGCCACCGCGTCATGAATGTACTTTGGATTATGGCGGATCAACTGCGATGGGATTATCTCAGCTGCTACGGCGCGCGCCACATCGACACCCCCAACCTCGACTGGCTGGCTTCACACGGGATGCGATTTAACCGCGCCTATGTGCAATCACCGATTTGCGGGCCGAGCCGGATGAGCTTCTACACTGGGCGCTATGTGCGCAGCCACGGCGCGACGTGGAACGGTTTTCCGCTGCGCGTGGGCGAACCGACGCTTGGCGATCACCTGCGGGAACTCGGTGTGAAATGCTCGCTGGTCGGCAAGACCCACATGACGCCCGATCGCGCCGGTATGCAACGCCTGGGTATTGAGCCCGAGAGCATCATCGGGACGCTGGTGGCCGAATGCGGTTTCGATGTATTGGTGCGTGATGATGGCACCAACGCCTCTAACTATCCCGGGCGATGCGCGGAAGATTACGACCAGTACCTGCGCGACAACGGTATGGACGGCGACAACCCCTGGGAGCAATGGGCCAACACTGGTGTTACCGATAATGGCGAATATCGATCCGGCTGGTTGCTTGAAAACGCCCCGCTACCGGCACGGGTGCCAAAGGAACACTCCGAGAGTGCCTGGCTGACCACGCGCGGCATCGAGTACATCGAAGCACAGGGCGAGCAACCATGGTTGTGCCACTTAAGCTATATAAAACCACACTGGCCCTATTTAGTGCCGGCACCCTATAACGATATGTATTCAGCCGCCGACCTGCCGCCGGTCAATCGCAGCGAGGCCGAACGCCAGATCGATCATCCGCTGATGCTGGCGTGGATGGACATGCGCGTGAGCAAGAGTTTTTCTCGTGATCACATACGCGATATCGTCGCGCCGGTTTATATGGGCCTGATCAAAGAGCTGGACGATCAAATGGGGCGCCTGTTCAACTACCTGCGCAGCAGTGGGCGTATGGACGACACCATGATTGTCTTCTGTTCTGATCACGGTGACAATATGGGCGATCACTGGTTTGGCGAAAAGGATCTTTTTCACGATTGCTCCGCGCGCGTGCCGTTGCTGGTTTACGATCCGCGATCAGAAGCCGACAGCACACGTGGTACCGCGTGTGATGCGCTGGTTGAGGGTATCGATCTGGCACCTACGTTTATTGAGTACTTTGGCGGCACCAGCCCGCCGCATATTGTTGAGGGACGTTCACTGCAACCCTTGCTGCACGGCAGCGACGTTGCGTTGCGCGAGTTTTGTGTGTCCGAGTACGATTACTCAACCCGTGACGCCAGACGCGCTGTGGGTGTAGATCAAAATGATGCACGACTTGCGATGATATTCGATGGCCGCTGGAAATATATTCATGTAGAGACCATGCGACCGATTTTATACGACCTGCAAACCGACCCGAATGAGTTGCAGGATCTGGCCACCAACCCGGCGTACACAGAGCAACTGGCACGGCTGGCAGCAATGCACTACGAATGGAGTCGCCGGCACCACAATCGCATTACACGCGACGCGGCGACCATTGAGCGTATGACAGATGAGCGCGAGCCACCAGGTATTATTATTGGGTATGCGAATCGCGAGGAACTGGAAGACGACGGATTGCAAATGCCGCCCCATACAACGGAAATGTAGTTTATTAACGAATTTGTATTTGTCGGATGGATAAGCCGCAAGGCGCATCCACCACAGTGTTATTCATGGTACATGCGCCTGGCGGCTTATGGCCCCTACAGATTCGGTTCACTAGTCAAAAACGAGTTTGCATTAGCAGCGCGTTACATCGTCCGTGCGCGAGCCTGACATATCGCCTATACAAACCAGTGCTACCCCGACAAGCCCAATCGATCGAGCAGCGATTGCAATCTGGACCTGGCGGCGGTTTTGTCTTTCTGTCGTGCGCTCTGCAGCGATTCGCTGAACGCTCGACAACTCATGGTACGTGGACTATCCCCGATCGACAGCGTGCTGATAATGATATCGCGCTCAC
>CAKZSB010000387.1 GCA_937920585.1 uncultured Granulosicoccaceae bacterium
TGGGCGCGCATATCCATTTCGATCTGCTCGGCGATCTCGCCACTATAGAATATCTCGGCACCGTGCTGTGCCACGCGCTCAAGTGTGGTGGCAAGATCCGGATTGATTACTCTGTCCCCTATTTTCTTCAGGCTGCCATCCGGATGAAAATAAACCTGCTTGCCGGTGCTTGAGAAACCGATTCGATCGGTAATTTGCACGCGACCATAATCAGCGCCGTGGGTCCACCAGAAATACACGTGCGGCCTGACCGCAAAGCCCGCTTTCGCCTGTTTAATAGCCGGGGCACAGATATCTTTCCAGTCCCAGCTGCCAAATTCTTCAACTGCTTCTGAGTAGGCCAGCAGGCTGCCCGGCGTGGTGACCGACTGATAGCCCAGATCGTTGACGTTGTCCCGCAACACAAACCCGAAACCGTCGCGCGTTTCACCCTCGAGCCGATCGAGCCACATGTCAGGCGTTGCCGCCAGCGGTGTTTTGCCGTGAAAATCGATGCAGGTATGCACACCGCGCTTTGGCATGTAAATCTGGCAACTGCCAAACCCGGCTATGCCACACATCTGAGGATCGACAACGCCTTGCACCAGCGCCGCTGCCATCGCTGCATCGACGGCATTGCCTCCGCGCATCAGCACCTTCGCCCCAGCCTCCGAGGCCTCGGGTTGCGCGGTTACGATCATGGCTTTGGGCGAAGCTGACATGGTGAGTTTTCCTTCGAACGGCCGTGTTTACCGCGCTATTCTATCTGTTTCACATAGTCACAGGGAATGTACAGCAAAACGTGCCGGAACCGCTGTAATCAGCCGTGGTGTCCGACGTTAAAATCGTTCAGACCGGTTTTGTCTTCGCCACGCAAGAGCCATAGCGGGCGCTGCGAAAAATCCACTTTGAACCCTGAGTTATCACCGGGTTCGAAGAGGTCTCGCCGCATCAGCGAAGTGCCGGGCATGTAGCGTATGGCAACACCGGCACGACGATTTTGCGAGGTGTTGACGTTCGAACCGTGAATCAGGTAAACGTCGTGTAGAGACATCTGCCCCGCCTTCAGTTCCACATCCACCGAAGGCTGTTCCAGGTGCTGCGGCTGCACCGCCTGCGACAATGTCAGTCTCTCGCGATCATCGGTGTAGTGCTGATGAAGCTTGCCTTCCCGGTGTGACTCCGGCACTACTCGCAGGCAACCGTTTTCAGCGACGCTGTCGTCGATAGCCACCCAGGCCGTACAAGTGGCCAGTGGCCGAATCGGCCAGTAGTGGCCATCCTGATGCATCGGCACTTCCATACCGTCGCCCGCCGGCTTGCAGAACAGATGGCAACCCCAAAGGATGATATCGGGGCCTATCACTGCCTCGACGAGATCAAGAATATCCGGGTGGCGGGTTAGTTCGAGTAATTCATCAGCACCACGCACCCCTTCGGCGTTGGGATTCGCGATGTGCGCATTGACCAGTTGCTCGGGGCGAACCCCGGGATTCATATCAATCAGACGGTCAACCGTCGAACGCAGTCTCGCGACGGTCTCGGCGGGCAGGGTAAATTGTGGAACCACATAACCGCTGGATTGATATTGTTCGATTTCAGCGCTGCTGAGCTGTGCCATTTGCTGCCTCCTCCGGATCTGGCTGCCAGCCTACCAAAATAGCTGCCAGCGCTGAAGGTTAAAAATAGCGTGGCCGGGCGCGAACTCGCGCCACCGGTTTCAGGTGCCGACCACCAGCGTTGATGTCAGCCTGCGCAGCGCGGCGATGACGCTCAGCGCGGTAATCTTGCCAGTGGCCGGTGTTTCACTGGGCACGTTCTGAATTGTCATCGAAAAGTTCGATGCGTCAGCGACCACTTCGATCGTGTGAATGTTGCGACTGACGGCCGGATCGGCCCACACTTCTACCGTGGTTCGGTCGGGGCCTATGCCGGCAAGTGCCAGTGCAGCGGCCACATTGACGTTAGCCGGAAACGCTCTCGCCGCCTCACGCGCCGTGCCCCCGAACACCTGCAACGGCGCTTGCAGATCATCAACGTTTATATTGTTATCCACCAGGTGCGGCGCACCGCGCAGCCCACCGGGTGGTTTACGCGTGAGTAGCGTGATCGATGTTACCTCGCCTTCACTAACTGCCTTCACGGCATCCAGCCCCAATAGCGCGCCGGTAGGTACGTAGATCACCGAACCCGTCTCCGCAGCGCGATCCAGCAAGTCCGGATAATCGAGCAAGGCACCAACCGACAGAGGCATGAACATGCAACCGTTGTCGATCGCAGCGGCCGCGATGTCGGCAAACACTGCCTTCGGCGCACATTCAATCACAACATCCGCGCCCTGCCCCAGGTCTGCCGGCGCGACGACATCCGGCACACGCCGAAACCCGGCCAGGTTGCGGCGCGCCTTGTCGTGATCGCGCGCTGAAACCGAACCGAGCACCAGGCCCGGAATGTCGCCGGCATCGATAGCGGTGGCCACTTGCCGTCCAATCGCACCGAGGCTGCCAATCGAGACTGTCAGGGGCGATTTGCGATGTTCGGGTTTGCTCATGGATCGTCTGCGAAGTCTGGTTTCGTAAGGGGTTTAAGATCAGAGGCGCCAGTCAATCCAGCCGCGCCACCCAGCGGCGCGGCCGGATTCACCTGGCCTAGGCCGATTGCTGTTTCATTTTTTCCTGAAACTGTATGAATCGAACCGCATCAACCGCTTCCACTCGACCAATCGGCCCCGAGCTGTAAGTGGCTGAAAGCACCTTGCCGTCAGCGCCGAGCACGAAATTGGAGGGTTGAAACAAACCACGACGATCCTCCCACCAGGACCCCAGCAGGTCAGCCTGTTCCCGGGTTACGCCGTAACACACGGGAAAGGGCTTGTCTGCTGCAATTTCCAGCGAATTTTCGAGGCTGTCGGTACTGGCAGCCAGCACAGTGGCACCAAGGGATTGAAGTTCTGAGTACTGTTCACTGAAACCGTCCAACTGACGGAGACAGTAAGGTCAGAATTTGCCCCTGAAGAAAAGTACAACCTGATAATTCGGACCAGACGCAGGCACAGTGATCGTATCACCGCCGGTACTGGTCAGAGACATGGCCGGGAAGCTGTCACCGGGATTGAGTAAATTGCTCAAATGAATTTTCCTCTTCTTTTGACGAAGCTTCAATATACCGGAAAACCACTCGTTGACTCGCGTCAATTGCTACTGCCGCTATAATGCCTTATCGCCCCCTGCCACATGCCGCCAAACCGATGAAAGAAAACACCAAACTGATACACACCGGGCGCAATCCATCTGCCAATGGCGCCTGTGTCAACGTGCCCGTGCACCGCGCCTCCACGATTCTCTACCCCGACGTGCAAACCTATCTGGCGCGATTCGATGGCGAGCGACGTTTTAACGAGGTGTTGTACGGCGCCACCGGCACGCAAAATTCCCGTGCGCTGGCAAGCGCTGTCAACGAACTGGAAGGTGGCGCGGGCACCGTGGTTACCGCAAGCGGCCTGTCGGCGTGCACGCTGGCCATTGCCGCGGTTGTCAAAGCCGGCGACCACATTCTTATTACCGATTCTGTGTATGGCCCAACACGCCGATTCTGCACTGAAGTGCTGGCGCGATTTGGCGTTGAGGCAGAGTTTTACGATCCAGCCGCCGGCAACAATATCGCGGCACTTTGCAGAGCAAACACCTCACTGATCTTCCTCGAAGCACCGGGCTCGCTGACTTTCGAGATGCAGGATATCGCAGCGATCACAAACGTTGCACGCGACAGAAACATACTTGTGGCGATGGACAACACCTGGGCCACGCCAATCTTCTACAAACCGCTGCAACACGGTGTCGATATCTCCATTCAGGCTGGCACCAAGTACGTCGCCGGCCACTCGGATCTCGTCATCGGACTAATCACCGCAGCCGATTCGCAACGCTTTCAACAAATCGCCGACTACGCAATGACGATTGGCGATGTAGCCGGCCCGGACGATTGCTTTATGGCGCTGCGCGGTCTGCGAACCATGAGCCTGCGCCTGCGCGCCCAGTACGATGCCGCTTTGCGCGTCGCCGGCTGGCTCGCACAACAGCCACAGGTGAAGAAAGTGCTGTTCCCGCCACTGCCCGACGATCCCGGACATGCGTTGTGGCAGGCACAGTTCAGCGGTGGCGCAAGTCTGTTCGGGCTTTGCCTGGAAGATAGCTCGCTGGCCGCAGCAGAGCGCATGATCAATCAGCTCGAACATTTCAAGATCGGCTCGTCCTGGGGTGGTTACGAAAGTCTCGCGGCGGTGAACCTGCTGCCGCTGACCCGCGACGTTGTACCGTGGACCGACGGAGAAGTGTTATTAAGGCTCCACATTGGCCTGGAGGATAGCGACGATTTAATCGAAGATTTATCCGCCGGACTGGCGCGAATTTAAACCACATGCCAATTCCAACAGACTTCTCACCACTGGCCATGCAGGCCAACCCGTTCATTGATCCGCTCGGCCCGCTCTACGGCAAGCGCGAAGAAAACACGCTGGTGATTGGTCTGCCGGTAGCGCCGCGGCATTGCAATCCGGGTGGCACCTGCCACGGCGGCATGTTGATGACCCTGGCCGACATGCTGCTTATTCTGAACGCGAACGCGCAGTCCGGCATACATCAGTATATGGTGACTATCAATCTCACCTGTGATTTTGTTGGCCCCGCTTTTCAGGGCAACTGGGTTGAAGGTCGCGCAACCATGTTGCGCGCTTCGAAGAATATGGTTTTCGTCAACGGTATTATCAGTACCGATGATAATGTCGTCGCGCGGGTCAACGGTATCTTCAAACCAACCGGTGACAGCAACCCGGCCTACTCGCTGGAACATCTGCTGGGCGATTAAAAAAACGCGATCAACCCTGCGCGTAACTTGCCACCACCGCTGCGGCCCCTCGCGCCGATAGTTGCTCAATCGCATCCGCCAGTTGAGTGCTAAAACGCTTGTTCTCTGCCAGTGTGGCTGGAAATATTTTGCGCAACTGCAACACATTAGCGACCACACTCGCCGAATCACCCACTACCGCCGCTTCGAGCTCCGCCGACATCGGATCGTGCACACTGATCGCTCTGCCCTGTTCATCCCTGCCACTGACATACCGCACCCAGCCGGCAACCCCTAACACCAGTTTGTCAACGGGTCGATTATTGGCGAGATTATCTTCGATCGTGGCCAGCAGCCGTTGCGGTAATTTTTGCGAACCATCCATGGCGATCTGTGCGGTGCGATGTTGCAGTGCAGGGTTTTCAAACCGTGTGAGCAACGCATCGCGGTAGGCGGGCAGATCAGTCTCATCCGGCATGGCAAGTGTTGGAATGATTTCGCTTGTCATCATCTGTGATAGAAACGATTTGAATCCCGGCCCCCGCATTGCATCGGAAACACTATCGTGCCCGGCCAGAAAACCCAGGTAGGCAAGTGTCGAGTGCGATCCATTTAACATCCGCAGCTTCATCAATTCATAGGCGTGGACGTCGTCGACCAGCTGTACACCAACTCGTTCGAAAGCGGGCCTGCCGTTACAGAAATCATCTTCCACCACCCACTGGCTGAACGGTTCGGCAACCACTGGCCAGGCATCTTCGAATCCGCCTAGCGCCTGCACGGCCGCGCGATCATCATCGCTCGTCGCCGGTACAATTCGATCGACCATCGTGCACGGAAAACTCACACAGGCCGCTATCCAGTCAGCCAGATCCGAGTCGCACAAGCGGGCAAACTGCAACACCACGTTACGCACCAATTGACCATTGCTCGGCAGATTGTCACAACTGACAACCGTAAAAGGGCCAGTGTCGTGTTGGCGGCGATCGCGCAAAGCCATCACCAGCCAGCCAATCGCACTGCGCGGGTAAGTACTGCTTTGCATCGCCGCCACATCATGCACAATATCGATATGCTGATCGTCGAGCTGTCCGCTGGACGGCTGATGACAGTAGCCTTTCTCAGTGATCGTCAGCGAGACAATCCTGACTGCCGGATCTGTGAGTGCTTGCAACAACTCACGCTGCTGCTGTGGCGCGACCAGTACTTGCAGCACGCTGCAAATCACCCTGGCGCTTTGCTTTTGAGGCCCCTTTTCCAACAGCGTAAAAAGCCCCTGCTGAGGGTTGAGTGCATCGGCTGTACCAGGCGCGCGAAGGCTAACCCCGGTTATTGCCCAATCGGGCTGTGTGGCTAACAGATCATCGATGTAAACAGCCTGATGGGCGCGATGAAATGCACCAACGCCCAAATGCACAATACCGCAGCGCAAATCACCACGCGCATAGTCCGGCCGACTGACGGGTCGGCTGCACGCCGCAAGCGTTGCCTCGTTTAAACGCATTATACTGACGCCGGCAAACGATAGGCGCGGCGCGCAAGCTCACCCGCCAGATCTTTAGCGATTTCCGCCGCCTCTTCTTCGGCAAGCCGGTGGGTCGCAACCATGCTGGCGAGATAGCTACAGTCTATTCTGCGCGCCATATCATGGCGCGCGGGAATCGACGGAAAAGCCCGGGTGTCATCGTTGAAACCCGCCGTGTTGTAAATACCCGCAGTTTCAGTCACCAGTTCACGATAGCGCAGCATGCCGTCGGGCGCATCGAAAAACCACCAGGCTGGCCCCAATTTCACACTCGGATAGACACCGGCTAACGGGGCGAGCTCACGCGAATAGGCTGTTTCATCCAGGGTGAACAAAATCAGAGCAAAATCGGCATGGGTGCCAAAGCGATCGAGCAGCGGTTTCAGTGCCGAAACGTAGTTGGTTGGCGTGGGAATATCAAAGCCCATATCCGCGCCGAAACGCTCGAATACCGCAGGCTGGTGATTGCGCATTGAACCAGGATGTATTTGCATTACCATGCCATCTTCAACAGACATCGCCGCCATCTCCGTGAGCATTTGCGCACGAAAAAGCTCTCGCTCAGCGGCATCGGCGCGCCCACTCAGCACCTTGTCGAACAGGGCGGCAGCTTCAGCGGGCGCAAGATCAGCGGTTTGCGCGGTCGGGTGTCCGTGGTCAGTTGAGGTGGCCCCCATCGATGCGAAAAACTCACGGCTGCGACGGTGTGCGTTCAAATACCCTGTCCAGGTATTAGTATCTTCGTTGGCAAGCTCGCCCAATCGCGCCAGATTGGCGGCAAATCCGCGTGTATCCGGATCAATCACCGGATCGGGCCGATAGGCGGTAATCACCCGGCCACCCCAGGCACTGTCGCGCAGTTGCTGGTGAGCTTTTAGTTCATCCAGGGGTGATTCGGTGGTGGCGATCACTTCGATATTGAATGACTCAAACAACGCACGCGGTCGAAATTGCTCACGCTGCAAACACTCGGCTATGGCATCGTAATATTGATCGGCGTTGGCTGCATTCAGCGGCGTGCTTTGGCCAAACAGAAACTCGAATGTATGATCGAGCCACATGCGCGTGGGAGTGCCACGGAACAAATAATAACGCGAGGCAAATTCCCGCCAGATCGCACGACCATCAACAGGCGCCGTTTCGTCATTATCAATCCGCGGGCGAACACCCAGTTTCTCCAGCGGCACACCCTGTGAGTAGAGCATTCGCAACACGTAGTGATCGGGCACAATCAAAAGCCGGGCAGGATCGGGAAACGGCTCATTCAATGCAAACCACGCGGGATCCGTGTGTCCGTGCGGGCTGACGATAGGCAAGCGTTCAACCGCTTCGAACAGCCGCCGGGCTATAGCGCGAACGGCCGAATCGGCTGGAAACAGTCGGTCTGGATGATTGAGCATAGACAAATACCGGTAGTGAATGGCGAGCCTTGCGAACCGTTGCAAGTTTACCTGCCTGTCCGCACCGGGTCGACGACTGTCAGCGCCCCATCGACCCCAATCCCTGAGTTGCTAAAAAACAGTGTGGTCAGAGGACTCAACCGCCATCCGCCCAGACTGTATAATCAGCCCTACCGAAACCAACCGTCATGGACACACGCCAGTTGAGCCACAAGCCAAACCCGATACTGATCGGCATCGACTGGGGGACCACCAGTTTCCGCGCCTATCTGCTCGCCCGCGATGGTCAGGTGCTCGACTCAATCGACACTGCCGACGGAATCACCTCGATACCGGATTGCGCGTTCGAGGCTCGACTCAACCACAACATTCAACAATGGCGACGGAAACAGTCGTTGCCCATAATAATGTCTGGCATGATCACCAGCCGCAACGGATGGCAGGAAACCCCCTACCTCAATGCACCCGCCGGAGCGACTGAGTTTGCCGCTGCACTC
>CAKZSB010000388.1 GCA_937920585.1 uncultured Granulosicoccaceae bacterium
GATTCATCCGGGTTATGGGTTTCTCTCCGAAAACCCCGAGTTTATCGAGCAGGTCAATGCCGCAGGTTTGCGATTCATCGGCCCGTCCGCCGACTCGGTTCGCGCTATGGGGTTGAAGGATGCTGCGAAAAAACTGATGGAAGAGGCCGGCGTGCCGGTGGTGCCCGGTTATCACGGTGATCGACAGGAAGCCGATTTTCTGGCCGGCAAAGCGCAGGAAATTGGCTACCCGGTGCTGATCAAGGCGCGTGCCGGTGGTGGTGGCAAAGGTATGCGGCGGGTGGATCAGGCTGCCGATTTTGCCAGTGCGCTGGAGGGAGCGCAGCGCGAGGGGCTGGCAAGTTTTGGCGATTCGCAGTGTCTGATTGAAAAATACGTTGCGGCGCCACGGCATATCGAAATACAGGTGTTTGGTGATGACCACGGCAACGTGGTGCATTTGTTTGAACGCGATTGCTCACTGCAGCGCCGCCACCAGAAAGTGATTGAAGAGGCGCCGGCGCCCGGCATGACAACCGAGATGCGCGAGGCGATGGGAAATGCGGCAGTCAGGGCCGCGCAATCGATCAGCTATTCCGGTGCCGGTACCGTGGAGTTTATCGTCGATGGTTCCGATGGCCTGCAGCCCGATCGATTCTGGTTTATGGAGATGAATACTCGCCTGCAGGTCGAGCATCCGGTGACTGAGTGCATTACCGGGCAGGATCTGGTGGAGTGGCAATTGCGCGTCGCCGCCGGTGAACCATTGCCCTGTACGCAGGCGGAACTGTCGATTGACGGCTGGGCGTTTGAATCGCGCATCTACGCGGAAGACGCGGGCAAAGGCTTTTTGCCGGCAACCGGCACACTCGAGCACCTGCGTTTTGCCGAGCTGGCGCGCGTTGACACAGGCGTGAGCCAGGGTGACACCATCAGCCCGCACTACGATCCAATGATTGCCAAACTGATCGTGCACGGCAGTAGCCGTTCGGTTGCACTGAATAAAATGGCCAGCGCGTTGCGGGCCACGCGGGTCAGTGGTTGCATTGCCAATATCGATTTTCTGCATGCGCTTTGCCGGCACAGTGATTTTGCCGCCGGCACGGTTGACACCGGGCTGATTGAACGGGATCTGGATCAGCTGGTGGCAGACGCAACGCCCGACAATGCCATCGTGGCGTTGGCGGCTATGGCAGCCGCCGGCTTGCACGAAACAGCCTCAACGCAGCGAGGTTTTTCGCTTTGGCAGCCGTTGGTCTGGCAATATCAACTACAGCATGGTGATCAGCTATTCGATAGCCGCATAGCCGTAAACGGCTCCCGTCAATTTGTTGTGACCATCGGTGACACTGCCATTGATATTGTGGCGATAGATGAAGCCAGTGGTCTGTATCAGGTCGATGGCCAGCGTGTGCGGGTACAACTCGTGGCCAGCGCACTCAGAGTAAGCGTATTCCACGACGGCGGATATCATTTTGGCATCAGTGATCCACTGGCCACCAGCAGCGATGATCAGCAGAGTGGAGATAGTGTGACAGCGCCGATGTCGGGGCTGGTAAAACTTGTTAGCAGTACGGCGGGGGCCGGGGTCGGCGAGGGCGATGCGGTGGTGGTAATGGAGGCGATGAAAATGGAGCACACGCTGCGCGCGCCGAGAGAAGGCATTATCGATGAGCTACCCGTGAGTGCCGGCGATCAGGTGGACGAGGGCGATCTGCTTTTCAGTCTGCAGACAGAGTAGTGCGGTATTGCGGTTGATGCACTCGCGTTAACAGCGCGAGTCTTTAGCGCATTTTCCGGTTCATTTCATCGATCTCTTGCATGCGCAGATTGGTCAGCCTGGTTTTGCACTGCGAGACCATCATTGAGTGAAAGGGTTGGTCCTCAACGCGTTTGTTTTCAGCGGTGCAATGGGCATCGCGGTATAGTTCGAACGTGCGTTGGGATTCCATCAATGCCTCGGCATCGCCAAATTTCGAGTGATGGCGGGCAATCAATGCATCCAGCAGTTTGCCAAGATTGGTTTCGGATTGTCGAAAATCCCCGGCAGCGCAGTAACTTTTGCCTTCGATGGGCAGGTTGCTGCGTTCTCCACATTCCCATTTTGCGGCGTGCGCAGACGGCGCGACCGAGCTTATCAGCGCGAGAGCGAAAAAGGTGAGGGCGGTCAGGTTCATGTTTTGGCGCAATGAATTCAATTGATAAAACACTATCACAGCTGACCCGGGTTGCGCTGGTTAATAGCGCGCGAAAACGTAAGCTCACAACCCGTTATTGTCGCAGTAGTGTTTCCGGTATTCGGTCGGTTTGAATCAGCGACGCCGAATCCATACTCAACGCAATAATGACATGCACCAGCACACCGCCCCAGATCGAGCGTGAACGCAAGGCCAGAATACCCAGAAAAAAGCCAAAGAAAATGGCCCCGGTTGACTCCAGCCATAGCTTGGGAAAGTGGATCGTCATGTACTGGATGCACATGACGGCGATAGATAAACTACCCAGTCGCGGACGCAGCCCGTTGAGTAAGAAGCCGCGGAACATGAACTCGACACAGATAAACTGAATTACATACAGCGTCCACCATGCCAGCAGATCGAGCCACGATCGGTGTGCGGCATCGTAAAAGGGATACTCGCGGGTGAAATCGGCGCGGAAGCTAACGATAAAGATGAAACACAGGATTGGCGCTGTCAGCAGTGCGTAGTCTGACCAGTGGCGATGAGTCTGGCCCCATTGCCAGCCGAAATCCTGCGCGCGCTGATTGAAGCCGTAGCGGATAACCAGCAGTGGAATCAGCAGATAAAATACGATATGGACAAGGCACCACCAGCTCAGCTGAAACAGGCGGCGAAACTCATGATCGCGCAAGGTGCCCAGCCAGGCTGTTGCATCATTGCCAGTCAAATCTGCAAGCAGACCGACAACGCCAAACAGGCTCGGCCAGTTCTTGAGGTAGTGAAGCCCGAGTAAACACAACGCGGTAGTCAATAGCAGCATCCACAGTTGCTCGTCGCTCAGGCCGGGCTGATGTTCCGATGTGTCGTCGATCGCACGCAGCGACTCACCTATATATTGTTTTGGGCCGGTGAACATCGGGTGTAATGGCATGGGTGAAATCCCTCAGGCTACAAACCTCACTGTTTGTGAGAACATACTACC
>CAKZSB010000389.1 GCA_937920585.1 uncultured Granulosicoccaceae bacterium
GGCGGCGAGCTTGTGGTGTCGTGAGTAGGCGTTAATGCCTACCCATACCGCCAGAAAATAGAGCAACGCGGGCAACAGCGCTGCAGCCATCACCCCGGTATAGGGCACACCAGTAAGTTCAACCATCACAAAGGCCCCCGCACCCATCAGCGGTGGCATGATCTGACCGCCCGATGAAGCCACTGCCTCTACCGCCGCCGCCAGACGGCGCGGATATCCCAGCGCGGTCATGGCCGGCAGTGTGATCGCACCGGTCGATGCGACATTGGCTGAAGCCGAGCCGGAGATCGAACCAAACAGCGCAGACGATACAACTGACACCTTGGCAGCACCCGCGGTCAGTCGACCGGCCGCGGCCGAGGCAAGATTCATAAATCCCTGCCCGGCCTCACCGGCATTGAGCACCGCGCCAAAGATGACAAAAATTGCCACGACCGATACTGACACAGCAGTGAGTGTGCCCCACAGGCCACCCTCTGCGATAACAAGTGTGCCGAGAAAGCTGTTCAGCGGCGTACCCGAATGGCCGAACTCGCCGGGAATATGCTGCCCGAATAATCCATAGCCCAGCGCCAGCAAGGCCACCAGCGGCAGCGGCCAGCCAATCGCCCGGCGCGCACCTTCGAGTACCACAACCAGCAATACGATCGCGACAAGGCGCTGGAAATTTCCATCGAGCGAGCCGTACTGATCGCCCAGGACATTGTGCTGCCAGGCGATCCAGAGTGCCGCTGAAACACCGGCTGCACACAGCACACGGCCGGTCCATCCACCATCGGCCTTTGCGGTGAACACAAATATCCACGGCAAGGCCAGCGCCAGGTGTACGGGCCGGCTGACGAGATTGGGCACCAGCCCGGAGAAAATAAGCCCCAGGTGAAATGCCGTCAGCATCAGCGCGAGTACGAGTTGAATGCCTTTGCTCACAGCGAGCAGCGGCCTGAGGCCTCTTCTATCAAAACGCCTGTCTCGCGGACGCGGACATCGAGCGTCCGCAGCCACTCAACTGCCTTCATTTAACCTATTGCTGTGCGTCAGTCAGGGTGAACCCGGCCTCCTGGTAGTAACGGACGGCACCCGGATGCAACTTGCCGGTTATATTTTCCATCAGGCCCTGATCGACCCCGTTCCACCACGGCGCGCCCTCGCCCATTTGCGCCTTGCCCTCCCAATAGGTTTTGGTCAGTGCGTAGGCAGTATCATCGCTCATGGCGGTGGTGGTGAAAGCGGCCACGGGCAGCGAGGTGGTGGTGATATCACTATCCTGCCCGGCATAGGTTCCGGCCGGAATAACAAGCTTTGCGCGTTTGGTCTGCGCTATTTGCGCGTCGTCGAGAGACAGCACTTTCACACCAGTGGACGCAGCCGCCTCAATCACGTTGGGCGCAGGCCAGGAGCCGGCGGTGACAAATCCGTCAATCTGGCCGTTCTTGAGTGCCGGCACCGCATTGGACAGCTCTACTTCAGCAAGCTTCACCTTGCCTTCGAGACCGAAAAGCTTGAGATACTTTTCACCTTCACGCGCACCAAAAGAGCCTTTGCCAAGCAGCATGGTTTTGCCTTCCATATCGGCGAAGCTGGCAATACCGTTTTCACTGCCAACAACAAAGTGCATAGTCAGTGAGGGGATTGGAAACAGTGCTCGAATGTCATCGAATTTGGGATCACCCTTGTCCTTGAACATGGCCTTGCCACCCTGGGCAAGTTTCACCAGCACAGGCGGGGTGGTAAAAACATAATCGCCGCCACGCGATTTCGCCTCCATGACGTTCTGCACCGATCCCTGACTTTCTTCCACGGTGACGATGATCTCGCCATCGCTACCCGCCTTCATGGCTTCGGATATCTGCACGCCCATCTGATAATACGAAGAAGTGGATTTGGCGGATTTGTAGGTCACACGGGTTTCGGCGGCAGCGGTGCCGCTGAATAGCGCACCAATAAGTGCGGCGGCAGTAGTCACTTTCAGCAATTTGCTCATTTTTCCTCTCGTATCGGACGATGGCGCTATCAGGCCCTCGCGGGCCCGACGATGGCCGTCTACTCTAAACTATTGTGGCTGGAAACGGACAGCGATTGCGCATACACACGGGCCGGGCGGGCGAAGAAAACCGAACCGATTCACAATCACTCGCCGATCATTTGCTACAGTAAACAGGTATAACACAAGCACAGCTTGCCACTTCAATCGCCGCGAAACGGACCATCAAATTGCCCAAATCCAGCAAAAAGAAAGACGCACTGCCCGATTGGGCGCTGGATCCGGCTGATCTGATCTACGATCAACCCGGCCACTTCTCGATCGCCGACGCGCCCAACACCATAGAGCCGTTGTACAAATCGAAGAAGGACTACCGCCGACAGCTCGCGCAAATGGTAGAGCGCATCGACGAATTGCAGGCGATCATGAATGCCCAGAACCGCTATGGCCTGCTACTGGTTTTTCAGGCGATGGATGCCGCCGGCAAGGACGGCACGATAAGGCGCGTGTTAACCGGTGTGAATCCCGCCGGTGTGCAGGTTTACTCCTTCAAGAAACCCAGCGACGAGGAGCTTGATCACGGGTATCTGTGGCGCATCATTCAGCGTATGCCGGAGCGCGGCCGGATTGGCGTTTTTAATCGCTCCTACTATGAAGAAGTGCTCGTCGTGCGGGTACACCCGGAAATCCTTACCGACTATCAACGCCTGCCGAAGGAACTCGTCAGCGATACCCAGGCGGTGTTCGATCATCGCTATAGCGAAATTCGCAACTTTGAAACCTATGCGGCGCGCAACGGCATTCGAGTACTGAAGTTTTTCCTCAACGTATCGAGAGACGAACAGCGGCGACGCCTGATCGATCGACTCGATCGGCCAGAGAAAAACTGGAAATTTTCATTCGCCGACGTGGAAGAGCGTGGACACTGGGATCACTATATGCAGGCATTCGAAGACTGCATCAATGAAACGGCCTGCCCGCTCGCACCATGGGCCGTCATACCCGCCGACGACAAACTCAATATGCGTTTGCTGACAACCCGGCTGGTACTTCGAGAGCTTGAGCGAATGCACTTAAAGTGGCCGGAGGCCGACGAACGTCTGGCGAAAGAGAAAAGCACCATTCGAAAAAATCTTTCGAACGACTAACCTTTACAACCGCCGGTCAAGGGCGCTGGTGGCGAGGCTGATAGATCCCGAGTTTGCCGCCTCCGGGCAACACGATGTGGACGAGCAGGCCCCAACCCTCATCGTGCACCTGGCTGCAATCGACCGCGTGACGCTCCATACGCGAGCGGAATGCCGCAATATCATCGCAGATGAGATAAAACTCGTGCACACCGTCATTGGTCGACGGATGCACGGCGACCTCGGCGGGTGGCAGTGCGAAGATCAGCCACCCGTCACCGGCGTCGACATGATCTAGTTCCAGTACATCGCGGATGAATGCGCGATCAGCCTCTGGATTGCTGCTGTAGATTATCGAGTGGGCACCGGTGATCATGTTGCCTCCAGCAAGAAGCTCCAAATGTCATTTTCGCATGCCGATGCGTTAGTGGCCCATTCGCGCTGCCCCACACGGGACTGCACCCTCTTTTTACATGATATAAGCAATTTGCTCTTATGTTGACCAGCCGATTCGAAGATGCACTGCAGCTTGCCAGCGATTTACATCGCCGGCAGAAGCGGCGCACGACACAAGTACCCTATATGGCACACTTGATGGGCGTGTCTGCGCTGGCGCTCGAG
>CAKZSB010000390.1 GCA_937920585.1 uncultured Granulosicoccaceae bacterium
GTCGTCGACGCGTAGCTGATCAAAAACGCTGGGTGAGTCCGGCGCCACATTCGAGGATCCTCCGAACATGCTCAGTGCCAGCCCGCCTTTGGCTTTTTCCTCGTGATAGCGCTGGTAGCGCGTATCCGGCATGCCGTTATCGCCCATACCACTGGCGTGGCTGGTACTCATAATGCGATTTTTAAGTTCGAGTTTGCCGATCCGCAGGGGTTGAAAGAGCGGATCTTTAGTGTTTTTATTCTCTTGATCGACGGGCATGATCGTTCCTGGCCGGCAGACAAGCTGCCTTTTAGTGGCCTACTTTAACCCGGATGTTCGATCGGCAAAAAGGATTCTGCGCTGCCCGTTCACCTCTACAGCCCGGTACCGGTTACTGCTCTTCCGATAGTGCCCGAAGCAACTCATTCTGCTCCTGCAAGTGCTTTTCAATACTGCTCAGGGTGCGTTGCATGCGCAGAAAATCATCGCTGTAGCGAGTCTCTTCCGCAATTGCGCTAACGCGCGAGCGCAGATCGTGAAAGTAGCTGCCCACCAGCGGCAGATCGACAAATACCGCGAGCAGCCACAACGCTACACCGACCACCACAGTGGCACCGAACACGGCTCCCAGACCACGCGCCAGGCCAACCAACATGTTGCGCCAGAGGATGAACCAGGGCGAATGCAGGTAGCGCAGGAAGTCCTCGAGCTCGGCGCTGACCATGCGCTTGCGCGCAAGCCGCGCGATGCGTTCGTCTTCGTACGAGTCAGCGTCGTCAGTACGATATTTTGAGTCTCTGGATCCGGGCCACATGTTTGATCAGCAATGGAATGGTTAGCGACCTGGTGTCGATAACTAATCACTCTGCGCTGCAAAAACAGGTCCGTCTGCAGAGACTAAATCCGGGCGACGTCAAGCTGTGATCACAAATGTGCTCTGCAAGGGTAATTCTGGCTCTAGCCATTCATACTGGCGAAATTCTGGCGCTTCTCAACCAGCTCGATCAGCAGCTCGGAAGGCTGCCAGAAATAATCATCCTGCTCCGCAAAACGCCGGATATCGGCCAGCACCCGATCCAGGCCAATGGTATCGGCATACTGCATCGGGCCGCCTCGCCAGCGCGGAAAACCGTAGCCGTATATCGATGTGATATCGACATCGAGCGGGCGCAGTGCAATACCTTCCTGCACAACATTCGCCGCTTCGTTGATCATCGCCGCCAGATAACGATCAACTATCTGCTGGTTGGTAAACGCCTGCGGCGTGATGCCAAGACGCTCACGCTCAGCCTCGATGATGGCGGTCACTTCGGGGTTGGGTTGTGGTCTCGCGCCTTCGTGCAGATAGAAACCGGTGCCGGTCTTTTGCCCGTACCAGCCCCTCTCGCAGACTTGATCCGCGACGCTAACATAGCGTTCGCGGGGGTCGCGGGTCGGTGCACGACGCTTGCGCGCAGCCCAGCCGATGTCCAGCCCGGCCAGATCACCGACGGCAAATACGCCCATCGGATAGCCGAATTCAAGCAATGCGGCGTCAATATCGTAAGGACTGGCGCCGTCCATCATGATGTACTCGGCGCATAGTTTGTAGCGCGCAAGAATCCGGTTGCCAATGAATCCATCGCACACGCCGGCGCGCACGGCCACCTTGCCGATTTTCCTGCCCAGTGCAAAACAGCTGGCGACCACGTCTGCGTTGGTCTGCCCGGCCACGACAATCTCGAGCAATTTCATCACATGGGCGGGCGAGAAGAAGTGCAAACCGATAACACTGCCCGGTCGATTGGTGGCTGCGGCTATTTCATTGATATCGAGATAAGAGGTGTTGGTGGCCAGAATCACGTCGGCGCGGCACACCGCATCGAGCTCGCGGAACACCGCCTGTTTGACTGCCATGTCCTCGAAGACGGCTTCAATCACCAGATCGCAACTGGCCAGTTCGCTGTAATCGGTACCGACTGAGTAACGACTCAGTAGCAAATCCTGTTTCGCTGCGGCGGACAGCCGGCCTCGCTTGACACTGCTTTCGAGCGTACGATCCACCGCAGCGCGTCCGCGATCAGCGCTTTGCTCGTCGCGCTCAAGCATATGTACGGTCAATCCGGCATTGAGCATCGCAACGGTTATCCCCGCCCCCATGGTGCCACCGCCGACCACACCGACTGACTGAATGTCGATACCAGGTTCTGCGCTTGCACCGGGCACTTTGCCCACCGCACGTTCGGCCATGAAAACGTGTCGCAAGGCGCGCGACTGATCACCTGCCACCAGCTCCACAAACAGCCGCCGGGCCTCAGCCATGGCCTCGTCGAACGGCATTTCAACCGCGGCGGCAACGGCATCGACGCAGACCAGTGGCGCGACCGCACCCCGCGCCCGAGAGCGCACCAACTCGCGCTGCTGGTCGATCAGTGAGGCATCGGCACGGGCGGCGGCAAGGCCGGTCTCGATCGCGCGAACTGGCCGCACCGGCATTCCGGTATCTATGACGTGACGGGCAAACTCGCAGCCGGCGACTGTCGCGCTGGCCGCGTCGACCACGGAATCGAGGATGCCATCGGCGAGGGCCTCTGCCGCCGCAACCGGGCGCCCGCCTGTCATAATCGCCAGCGCCCGCTCTACACCGATCAGCCGCGGTAATCGCACCGTGCCACCCGCACCGGGAATCAAGCCCAGATTGACTTCAGGCAAACCGACCTTACTGCCGCTCAGCGCAACCCGGTAGTGACACGCGAGCGCGGTTTCCAGCCCGCCGCCAAGTGCGGTGCCGTGCAGTGCCGCGACAACCGGCTTGGCGCTGGCTTCGATTGCGTTGAGGACTTCAGGCAGAGACGGTGATTGCGCCGGCTTGCCAAATTCGCGGATATCGGCACCGGCAAAAAAAGTACGTCCCTCACAGGCAACAACGATCGCCCGCACTGTTGTATCTGTTGACGCGCGCTCCATGGCATCGAGCAGACCGGAACGCACGGCATGACCCAGCGCGTTGACCGGGGGATTGTCAGTACTGATGACGGCTATATCGCCTTCTACGCGGTAGCGGACTGGACTTGTCACGGGTTGTTATTTTCCGGGTGCAAAGGCCGGAAATGCTACCACATCGGGCCGACTGAGCCGGGCAAACGGGCTAGTGCACTAGAGCACGTCTATACCAGTCAACGCCTCTACGGCAGGCGGCTTCGTGACGGGAGTTTGATAGTCACGCGATGCACTGACCAGCGTTTGCACCGCGTAGTCTGCATAATCCTCGATCGAAATGCCCCGATGCAGAAAGTCATCTCGTTGTTGCACCCAGTCGCCAACCAGCAACAGCGCGAGGCGCGCTTCGAGCTGGCGTGCATAGGCCGCGCCCGCTTCATCGACCGAACGACCACTTTCCAGCAGCTGCAGGCGACCCACTCCGCTGACAAACAGATCGCTCAGGCATGCCAACTGATTAGCATTCACACCGTCCAGACTACGTACATCCACGAACATAAATCGCAGCCATTCGTAAATCGCTTCAGCAAGATAAACACTGCTGCGGACAAACGTCTGCAAGCTCGCAGCCTGCCTGCGCGGCACAACGGCCATTTGCATATGCTGCACGCCAATAAAGGTGACACAGTCGCACGCCATTTGTGCCAGTGCCTGTTTGGATTCTATGCACGCATAAATACCACCAATGCTAATGCCGGACTCATGGCTAAGCTGACGCAACGACATCTCTTTAAAACCATCGCGTTTGCTTATTGCAAAAGTGTGTTCGAATATTCGCTGTAGATTCACGAGCGCGACAGCACGACGCTTGGTTCGGATGTGCTGTTTGTTTCGCTCGTAAATCAATTCATATATCCGCTCTCCAGAATACAGAAATTGATCGCGGTATGACGAGTAGCGTTGAGTATCTCCAGCCATTTTTTAGCCTACTTCGCTAGTTGATCGCATTAATCCGTCCAAACACAATAACAACTGCAGCGGCACGGGTCATCCTGTGGCATCCACTAGCTCCTCCCTAAAATGGTAGTACCGAGGTAGTACTGAAGTACTACCGCAGATTACCAGCTACCAATATTTGCAATACCAGACAGCTGGCCAAAAAATGCCGGTTCGTTATAGATGCGTACACAACAGGTAACAGCACGGCATTAACAGACCGAACACTGCGACGTCGTGAGACAATGGCAGACAGACTCAGCCAACCCGACCGAGAGTATCCATGTCACTTGTCCTCGACCAAAGATCCGATGCCGTATGCACTCTCGTGCTCAACCGCGAAAGTAAACTCAATGCGCTCAATCGTGAAATGTACAACGCGCTGACGGAAAGCTTTCGCAGTGCGACGGCCGATCCATTGATCAAAGTCATCGTTATCAAAGGTCAGCCAGGCATCTTTACAGCTGGTAACGACATCGCCGATTTCGCCGCAGCAGCGGCCCAACCGGAACGCCGTGACAACCCGGCTGTTGAATTGATGAAGGCAATGCTGGATACCGATATGCCGATCGTCGCCGGTGTCGATGGCCCGGCAATCGGCATCGGCACGACCTTGTTATTTCACTGTGATCTCGTCTACGCCAGCAATCAGGCGCGATTTCACACGCCCTTTGCCGCATTGGGGGTATGCCCTGAATTCGCCTCATCAGCTACCTTCAGTGAGCTGATGGGCCACCACCGCGCCGCCGAAATGCTATTGCTGTGCGAGCCATTGAATGCGCAAAAGGGCTACGACTACGGCTTCGTTAATGACATCGTAGACAGCGAAAAGCTCGATGAGAAACTGGCCGAAACCAGCGCGCGGCTGGCCTCGTTACCCAACCAGGCGCTGGCGACATCGCGCCGCATGATTCACCATAACAAAGCTCGCTACCTGGAAATTATCGAGTCTGAGTCGGCGCAATTCGGGGAGCTGATGCGCAGTGACGAATTTCGCCAGAACATGCAGAAGTTCATCAATAAGTAGCCATCAGTACCTGACCGGCACACCGCAGCGTTGCGACCGGCATGGGTATGCTGGCAGACTATGAGCTAACTGAACCACATGAACCAAGCTGCATGAAAGATCTGTTCGACCTGACGGGAAAAGTCGCACTGGTGACTGGCGCCAGCCGGGGAATCGGGGAGTCTGCCGCGAGACTACTCGCCGCTAACGGTGCTCACGTAATCGTCTCCAGCCGGCGTGCAGAGAGCTGCCAGCAGGTGGCGGAAGAGATTGTGGGCGACGGCGGCAGCGCCGAGGTGCTGCCTTGTCACATTGGTGATCTCGATCAAATCGACAGCTGCATGGCAGAAATTGAAACAAAACATGGTCGCCTCGATGTGCTGGTTAACAACGCGGCAACTAACCCGTATTTCGGCCATATCCTCGACACTGACATCGGCGCGTTTCAAAAGACTGTCGACGTCAATATTCGCGGTTACTTTTTCGCCTCGATAGCGGGCGGCAAACTGATGCGAAAAAACAACGGCGGCAGCATCATAAACACCGCATCGGTCAATGCGATTCAACCCGGCCCGGGGCAAGCGATTTATTCGATCACCAAGGCGGCGGTTGTCAATATGACAAAGGCGTTCGCGCGGGAATGCGCAACTGATAACATTCGCTGCAACGCCTTATTGCCCGGCCTGACAAAAACACGTTTTGCCTCAGCACTGTTCGACGACGAAAAAACCCATCGCATGCTGATGCAAAAAATCCCGATGCAACGGCACGCCGAGCCCGACGAGATGGCCGGCACAATCCTGTATCTCGCCAGCAATGCCAGCAGCTATACCACCGGCGAGTGCATCGTTGTCGACGGCGGGCTGACACTCTAGCAAGCGCGCACGAAGACCTGAACCTCAGGGTTTCAAACAAAAAAGGGGCGCCACTGGCGCCCCTTTTACTTACACAAGCTAGTGATACTAGCTTTTACGTCGATTGCGGCGGACCAGAAATCCAAGACCCATCAGTGCGAGGATAGCCGGCAACAGTGGATCGGTGCGGCCAGTGCCCGCCTGCAGCGTGCAACCAAAAGGATGGCCGGCAGTTCCGGTTACGATCCCCGGTTGCTCCGTGCCACCACCATCAGTCGTGCCGTCAGCAGTTCCGTCGGTGGTGCCATCAGTCGTACCATCGGTGGTGCCGTCAGTCGTACCATCGGTGGTGCCGTCAGTTGTACCGTCGGTGGTGCCGTCGGTGGTGCCGTCAGTCGTACCGTCTGTTGTACCATCGGTGCCGCCATCAGTGCCATCGTCAGGGTCGGTCACATCAGGGTTGCCATCGTCGTCGGTATCCGGCAACGGACCGCCTGCATCATCCAGCATACCGTCGTTGTTGATGTCGGGCTCGAAGGAGTCGTCGATGCCATTTAGATTTTCATCGTCGCCAGCAGTGAAGTCGACATCTGCCGCATCATCGATGCCATCCAAATCGGTATCATCACCACCTGTGCTGTCAGGATCTGCGCCGTTGGGTATACCGTCGCCGTCGTCATCGAGAAACAGGTCGGACATGCCATCGTCGTTCTCGTCGGTGCCGCCGGCCTCGATGATATCGTTGATACCATCACCGTCGCTGTCGAGATCCAGAAAATCCGGTACGCCATCTTCGTCGGTATCAGGCAGAGGCAATGGCGTGGTGTCGATGATATCCGCTATGCCGTTGCCATCGGCATCGGTCAGATCATCCACGATGCCATCGCCGTCGGCGTCCATTCCACCCGCTTCGATCAGGTCCGAAATACCGTCGTTGTCGCTATCGAGGTCCATTTCATTGGGGCGGCCATCGCCATCGGTGTCATTGGCGCCGTCGAACTGGTTGGGAATGCCGTCGTCATCCAGATCCATATCCTGTGCGTCGTCGGAATCGTCGTTCGGATCAGTGCCGATGACAATTTCCGTACCGTCGCCCACACCGCCATCATCACTATCCCAGTCGTTTGGATCAGTACCGTGTTCGGTAAGCTCGTCACTGTCACCCAAACCATCGCGATCGGAATCTGACTCAAGGGGGTCAGTCCCATGGGTGTTGACTTCATCGCCATCAGTCAGCGAATCACCATCTGTGTCCGAACGAGTCGGGTTGGTCAGCGTGATCGTCACCTCTTCGAAATCAGTCAGACCATCCGGCTCTTCTTCGGACTCTGCCGACAGCGGGTTAGTCCCGTAAGTATTGATTTCCTCGCCGTCGGTCAGACCGTCCAGATCCGAATCTGGCTCGTTCGGGTTTGTGCCGCGCACATCGACTTCTTCCTGGTCATCCACGCCATCAGAATCGGAGTCGACCAACAACGGATTAGTCAGATAGGTGAGTACCTCATCGCCATCAGACAAACCATCACCATCGGTGTCCGGCAGTGACGGGTCGGTTCCGGCTGTGACCTCGGATTCATCCGACAGGCCATCGCCATCGGTATCAGTACTCGCGTGTGCCGCACCAGCAAAGGAGAGCATGGCACCGAGGCACAAGCCTGTGACAGTACGAGTTGCATCAAATTTGCCCGACTCGATTGCGTCCCGGACGGCACGCGCTGTCAGTTTAGACTTCAACATTAAAATATCCCCTTAAGAAATTCTGGAGCTTCGATTCAGAAATTGTTTTTCGCAGAGCCCGCATACCAAACAGCACGTTCAGTCGCAAATTGCGCACCCACTATCCGTACTTTTAGTACAGTTTTTTACGATTGGAAGACAAATCAATTATTGTTTGTGCGCCTGCACACGCTGTAATGCGATTTCCGGCAGGCAAAAAAACAAAAAAAGGGGCGCGGATTGCCCGCGCCCTTTGGATACACTCTCGGAAACAGCGAACGACTATTCGGTTTTACTTAAGCGCCTGCGCAACAATCCGGCGAACGTCAGCAACAGTAACATTGGCAGCAGCGGATCAATTGCACCCTGCCCCGCAAGACTGCATCCGCCTCCATTAATTCCGGTGCGCACACCGGTGGTGCGTTCGCTGTCCACCACCTGATCGAGCACATCGGGCGTGCCATCGGCGTCTGTATCGGGCAACTCGGACTGATCATCGCCGAACAGATCGGCCAGCCCATCCCCGTCTGCATCTGCCTCGAAGGCATCGTCGATGCCGTTGGCGTTGATGTCATCGCCGCCGGTCTGGGTCACATCGGCACCGTCATCAATACCATCACCGTCGCTGTCGAGGCCGCCCGTCACGTCGACGTCGGCCTGATTGGGGATGCCATCACCATCGTCATCCAGGAACTGATCGACAACGCCGTCGTTGTCAAAATCGAGGCCACCAATCTCCGCCAGATCGCTAATGCCGTCGCCATCACTGTCCAGATCGAGGTAGTTGGGCATGCCATCGGCGTCGTGGTCGGTGTCGCGCGGAATCGTGACATCGGCGATCAAATCATCCCAGCCATCGGCATTGCCATCGACAAAGTCATCGATACGACCATCGCGGTCGGCATCGCTGCCGCCGTTTTCAAGCGCATCCGCCAGGCCGTCCTGATCGGAATCCAGATCGACACTATCGGCCAGACCATCGCCGTCGGTGTCGGGAACCGGCCACGGTGCCAGGGCCACACCATCGTCCAGGCCGTCGCCGTTGACATCAACCTGAAAATCGACCATGCCATCGCCGTCGACATCGACACCACCTGCCTCGATGATGTCGGGGATGCCGTCGTTGTCACTGTCCAGATCGCGATCGTTGGGAAGTCCGTCGCCATCCGGATCGGCCGTACCCTCGATCGAATTGGGAATGCCGTCGTTGTCAAAATCGAGGTCGCCCACGTCATCCTTAGCGTTCAGCGGGTCGGTGCCTCTGAGCACTTCGGTACCATCGTCGACGCTGCCATCGTCGCTGTCGGCCTCGGTGGGCGAGGTGCCGAGCTGATACGCCTCGAAATTATCATTCAGGCCATCGCCATCGGTATCGATCCGGGTCGGATCGCTGAAGGTCGTCATTATCTCCTCACCATCCCCCAGCGTATCGCCGTCGCTGTCCCAGCTTAGCGGGTTGGTGTTGTGCAGATAGACTTCCTCGCCATCGAGCAAACCATCACTGTCGCTGTCGGCTACGTCGAAATCAGTGCCGTAGCTATAGATCTCGTTCAGATCACTGATGCCATCGCTGTCGGTATCGAGGGCCGGATCTGGCAAGGTCGGGCCGACCGTCAGCACCGTTCTCGGCACTGCGTGGCTAACATCTGAACTGGCAAGGCAGACGACAACCGCCAGCACGGCAGCCGAAACAAGGCTTCGCGGGACTATGTCTGCCTTTGTTCCGGCAAAGGCCACTGAGTAAATCTTGTACATCCAACTCTCTCCTTAACCCCGGTGCAAAACAGCGCACACGCACCACACCGTTACTCTCTGCATCGACTGACAATCGCTGCGACTAAACCTCTTCGACCAACTCGCGCAGACGGCTTCTCAGTTTTGTGGCTTTTGTGTGGCACGGCACGGGGTGGCACAATGCAGGACGGCCGATGCCATCGGCATTCGCCTGAAACCGCTCTTAGCAAACCGGATCCAGCATGCATCCAGACAAACTCAAAACGCAGCATCGACCGGACACCACGGCGATCTCGAGTTCAGCCAGCGCCAGCACAGAACACGTCTATCGCGTGCTCGCGACAGCACAGAGAGACTAACGGCATGGCAGACGACGTCCATCAGCTCGACGAGGCACGGTTGTGCGACTATCTGGAAGCCGAAATCGATGGCTTTGCCGGACCACTGCGCACGGAGAAGTTTTCCGGCGGCCAGTCCAATCCAACTTATCGACTGCGCACCGCGACCAGCGACTACGTGCTGCGCAAGCAACCACCCGGTGAGCTGCTTAAATCAGCGCATGCTGTGGACCGTGAATTTCGCGTAATGCAAGCGCTGCAATCGAGCGATGTGCCAGTGCCGGAAATGATTCACCTCTGCGAAGATCGGCAAGTGCTGGGCTCAATGTTTTTCATCATGCAGTACATGCCTGGCAGAACGTTCTGGGATTCTGCCATTCCCGAAGTCAGTCGCGAGGATCGCGGAAAAATCTACGATGACCTCAATCGCGTGCTGGCCAATTTGCATAAGGTCGATTTTAGCGCCGCAGGCCTCGCTGATTTTGGCCGGCCAGGCAATTACTTCGCCCGTCAATTCAAACGCTGGAGCCAGCAATACCTGGCGGCAAAATTTGAAGACAATGCCGACATGCAATGGAACATCGACTGGCTGACCGAGCACATGCCCGACGATGATGCCAACGCCACCATCGTGCACGGTGATTTTCGGCTCGATAATCTGCGCTTTCACAGCGAAGAACCCAAAACGATCGCAGTACTCGACTGGGAGCTATCTACGCTGGGTCATCCGTTCGCCGATCTGGCCAATGTCTGCATGCAGATGCGCATGCCCGCCAACATCGCGAATATGTCGGGCCTTGCCGGCGCCGATCTGTCCGAACTGGGCATCCCCGACGAAAAACAATTCATCGAACGCTACTGCGAACGGCGCGGCTTACCCGGTATTGAAAACTGGCAATTCTATCTGGCGTTCAGCGTGTTTCGCATGGCCGCCATTCTGCAGGGCGTGGCCAAGCGCGGGCGCGACGGCAACGCCTCCAGCGACCAGGCCACGCAAGTAGAACAATACATCGCCCCGCTTGCGAAAATGGCGCGAGACATTGCCTCCGGAAAAGTCTGAATTATTCACCACTAATGCGAATCAACCCATGAAAGCAATTGTCTGCAACGAGTACGGCGCTGTTGAAAACCTGGGCATCGAAGAGATGCCTGATCCCGTCGCCGCTGAGAATGAACTCGGCCTGAAAATACTCGCCGCCGGCGTAAATTTCCCCGACGGCCTGCTGGTACAGGGGCTGTATCAGTCGCGCCCGGACACACCGTTTATTCCAGGTATGGAATTCTGCGGTGAAGTTGAATCACTAGGCGCTGCAGTCAGCGGTTTCGACATCGGCGATCGGGTTATCTGCTCCAGTCACAAACAAAGCGCATTTGCAGAAAAAATCACTATGGGCAGCAACCAGGTGATAAAAATCCCCAACACGATTGCTCCAGAGAGCGCCTGCAATTTGCTTGTCGCGCACGGCACGGCTCACCACGCGCTCAAGCAACGGGGCCAGTTACAGCCTGGTGAATCGCTGGTGGTAACCGGTGCCGCGGGCGGCACCGGACTCGCCGCGGTGCAAATCGGCAAAGCGATGGGCGCCAAAGTTATCGCCGCCGCATCCACCGCTGAAAAGCTCGCGCTGGCGGTTGAGAACGGCGCTGATGAGACCATCAACTACAGCGAAGAGAACATTAAGGATGCCATTCGCGATCGAACTGATGGTAAAGGTGCCGATGTCATTTACGATCCCGTTGGCGGCGATATCTTCGAACCCGCTATTCGTTCAATGGCCCGCAACGGTCGTTTCCTGGTAATCGGTTTCGCCGGCGGCTCGATCCCTAAATTGCCAATCAATCTCGCGCTGGTTAAAGAGTTCAGTCTGGTGGGCGTGTTCTGGGGCAGCTTTGTTCGCAACGAGCCCGCGGAATTTGCCAAAAACATGCAAGAGCTGATGCAAATGTATGAGCAGGGCAAGGTATCAGTTGTCGTTGAAAAAACCTTTCCGCTGGCTCAAACCAAAGACGCCATCATGCATGTGATGGATCGCAAGGTGAAAGGCAAGGTGGCGGTTATTATTTAGTCACAGCCTGCACGGGCAGCAATAGCTGCCCGCCGGCTGTTTTAAGCGCGCTGTACCGGCGCCACCGATAATTTACCCTGCACCTGGTGATAGTCGATCAGCGCGCCAACCAGGCCATTTTCAATTGCCGCTGCTACAAACGCGCGCAGATAGTCGATTCCGTCCGCCGGACGATCACGTGGTGTACCAATCGCCTGTTGCACCGAGGCAAATTTATCTTCAAGAATATGCGATCCGGCCAGATTTTCTGCGTCGTCTAACAGTCGTGGTCGCAGACCTGCCAGCACCTCGAGCCGCTGCTCGACAAATGCCTCGTACGATGCATCGATCGATTCAACCTGCACGAGTTCGGCATGCTTGAGGTTGCGTTCGAGCCATAGTGTGTAGGCGGCGCGGTGCTTGGTGGCAATCCGCACACCGGGCTTATCGACATCGGCAAAAGACCGGATGGCAGAACCGGCGGGCACCAGGCAGGTACTTTCAATTTCGCAGTAGGCGCTGGTAAACGCGATGTGCTCGGCACGCGCCGGTTCAGCGCCAATGTTGCCGATATCCCACGCCTCGCCCACCGCATCGGCCACCTGACCCGGTGATGCGAAGCTTACATGCTCTGCCGGCACGGCAAGTTTTTGCGCCAGTGCGCTGGCGATATCCGGAGAAACGCCAATTGGACTGCCGGTTTCACTGCGGGCCGTAACCAGCAAAAAGTTACTTAAGTTTATCCCGGCCCGCAATACGCCAGATGGCGCCAGCGCCTCGACAATGGCACTGTTAGCCGCGGGCAACGCCGCCACCAATGGCGCTATGGCAGCATCGGTGAGTGCGGAACTGGCTGGATGGGTCGACATGTTGGGGCCACTCTGTTTCAGGTCCGAGTATTCTACCTGTATTTCGCCCGCGGCCAGTGAGGAGCCGGATTGAACCATCGCCCGGCGGCACCACTCAAAGCTGAATCCAATCCACCAACCGACACCAGGACAATGACAAGCTATCTCCGAATTTCGATTGCTTTATTCGCCGCACTCACTCTATTTGCCGGCAGCCTGTTTGCCGCCGAGCCAGTCAGCAAATCCCGGTTTAAGGGCGTGGCGATTGGTGGGCATGACAGCCTCGCCTACCACGAATTGCCCACAAGCACGCACGAACCGGCTGTCAAGGGATCGAAAAAGTTTGTCGTCAGTTACAAGGGCGCCAAATGGCAATTTGGATCACAGCAAAGCCGCGATTTATTCAAGGCAGATCCGGAGCGCTACGCCCCCGCCTACAATGGCCACTGTGCCAATGCGCTGAGTCTGGGCAAGGGTCTGTTGCGCACCGACGGCACGCACTGGGAAATACTGGGCGACAAGCTGTATCTGTTCTATGCGGGCAAAGGCCGCGATCGCTGGCTCGACGGCAACTGGGAAAAATACAAAGTCACCGCCGATGCCGAATGGGCCAAAGTGCTGGCAAAATAAGCTGCCCCGGGGCCACCCTTGGGGTGGCCCCGCATACAACTTAATCCAGTCGTTCTATTCGCCCGTCTTTGGCAACGATAACCGGGCTATTGGCAATCATGTAGTCGATCAGTGCCTCTTCTATCGGCCGGCCAAAATCGTAGGGATCGATTGCCGCATCCGCAAACAGGTTGTAGCCATCTCCACCGGTACGCATGAAATTGTTGGTGGCTATTGAATACAACTCTTCATCTTGAAGCTCGGTGTAACCGCCATCTTCATTCATCACTTCAACACTGACAATGCGCGCCCCCTCATCGCGAGAGGCGTCGAAGCTGTATTTTATACCAGAGACTTGCGGAAACCGGCCCGTACCACTCTTGCCACCCACTCGCGACACACCCGTTTCGAGTGATGCGCGTACGTCGGCGCCTTTAAGCTTAAGCGTCGCGACGGTATTGCCAAAAGGCAGGACAGTCAGGACCTCGCCAACGGTGATTTCGCCTTCATCAATGTCGGCGCGCAGACCACCGCCATTCTGAAAAACGATTTGCGCTCCCGATTCAGCCCGAATAGCGTCGGCAATCAGGTTACCCAGCAGGCACTCACCATCACGGCAGCTCTTGTTCGTGAGCAATTGCTCGCTGACGACAGGCGCACCGATGTCACCGGCGACAGGCGTATTTTGAAGTTTTTCAATCGGTTTGGCCAATTCATCAACCAGTGCTTTCACCTCGGGGTCGGGGGTGATGAAGCGACTGAGCAGCACCAGATCACCGCGCGCACGGGTGACATTGCCTTCGTCGTCGAAGCGCAGGTTCAGGCGTCCGAGGTAGCGATCCCGATCACCGGCCTGCACGATATAAACCGGCTTGCCATCAAGATCATCAACCACCATCGGATAACGTGTTTCACGTCCTTCCTTGAAGATATCGCTAACCACAGTGTGACTATGTCCACCGACAATCACATCGACGCCACGAACCTTTGCCGCTACTGCCATATCCACACCCATGCCTATATGGGTGACCAGAACAATCTTGTTGACCCCCTGTTCTGTGAATTTTTCAACGGCAGCATTCACCACACCGGCGTAGTCGTCGGTCCATTTGATATTTTCCTTGCCGGGAAAGTTGATGGTTATTTCCGGCGTCTCGGCGGTAACCAGCCCGATGATACCTATCGATTCGCCACCAACTTCCAGCACGGTGGTACCTGGCACTTTTTCGGCCAAGGCACCGAGATCACCAAAATCGGTGTTCGCCGACAGCACCGGAAACTGCGCCGCCGACACAAATTGCTCCAGCACTTCCAGGCCGTTGTCGAACTCGTGATTTCCCAGTGCCATTGCGTCGTAACCCAGCGCGTTCATCAGCTGAATATTCTCGCGACCTTGATAGTACTTGTGAAACAGCGTGCCAGTGAAACGATCTCCCGCATCCAGCAACAGACTGTTGGCCACCTCTTCACGAATAGACTTGACTACCGTCGCCTGCCGGGCGACTCCGCCATCGCCACTGCGTCCCTGCGGCAGATGGTGCGCATGAGTATCGTTGGTATGCATAATCGTTAAATGGAACGGCTTTGCATCCTGTGCCAAAGCGGTCCCGGATAACACCAGCAAAGCGGCAGCAGCCAGCGGTGCCAGCCGCTTCGTGAACGTTGTTTTGTTTGTCATGTGGAACCTGCAAAGTTACGAATCTAAAAAGACGTGTAAATTACTCACCCGGCACATCGCCAACCTGCACCAATAGCTTGCCTTTGTTTTTACCTTCAAAAAGCTTGTTGATCGTTTCAGGCAGAGTATCGAAACCTTCAACTATGTCCATTCGATATTTGAGTCGGCCATCCATAACCCACTTGCCAAGATCCTGCAGCGCATCCCGGCTTCGGTGCACATAATCGAGCACCAGAAACCCCTCGATTCTGGCGCGCCGACTGATCAGCGCCGGCAGGTTCTTAACCCCTGAGCCCGGTTCGGTTGACGCGTATTCCGAAATATATCCACACAGCGGAATGCGCGCACTGATGTTGATCAGGCTCAGCGCCATATCGAGCATTTGTCCGCCGACATTTTCAAAATAAACATCGATGCCGCGCGGGCAGGCATCTTTGAGCTGCCTGAAAGCATTGGCGCTGCGATAATTGACAGTGGCATCGACACCCAGTTCTTTTTCGAGCCAATCGCACTTCTCACTGGAACCAGCGATACCCACCACACGCATGCCCTTGATCTTGCCAATCTGGCACACCACCGACCCCACCGCACCGGCCGCCGCCGAGACGACCAGGGTCTCGCCCTTTTCCGGTTTGCCCACTTCAAGCAAACCAAAGTAGGCGGTAATGCCCGTCATGCCGAGTGGTCCCATGTAAGTTGCCAATGGCAGGCCGCTGTTGTCGGGTACCTGCGAAAATCCGCGCCCGTCGGTGATCACATGGGTCTGCCAGCCCGTCATGCCCTGTACGATATCGCCGGTTTTGAACGCCGGATTCGCTGTTTTTACAATAACCCCCATACCCAGGCTGCGCATGACCTCGCCTTTCTGTACGGCAGGCAGGTAGGTATCCATCTGTGCCCACATACGCTGCGTGGGGTCGAGTGACAGATAAAACACCTTGACCAGAAATTCCCCGTCCTTGAGATCGGGTATCATTGCCTCGGTGAGGGTAAAATCATCTTTTGAAAACAGCCCCTCGGGACGGTTTGCCAACAGCCATTGTCGGTTGAGTTTACTTTCCACTGCATTCTCGTTTAGCGGCACAGGCGGGGATGGTAACGCATCTGGCCTGCTATCGAGCCAATCGGCGCTGCGCAGTCAACAATATTGCACACCCGCTGTCAGGGTTTAGCCGTAACAACCCGCGATAACGTTGTCAGTCAGTAATGCTACCCGTTCACTTCTGTTCAACCCGATTCTTGAGTATCCGCGATGAATGTCTTTCTCAGCCTGGGTTCCAATTTGGGCGATCGCCACGACAATCTGCGCCAGGCTATCGCGCAGCTGGAACAGAAGGGAAATCGTCTGCTGCGCACATCACCGGTCATTGAAACGCCGGCGCTGCTACCCGAAGACGCTCCCTGGGAATGGAATATGCCA
>CAKZSB010000391.1 GCA_937920585.1 uncultured Granulosicoccaceae bacterium
TACCTATGGCAAAAGTTCTGCCTACTGATGCGCAGCAAGTCTCAATTCGGTCTGTGCAGTGAATTATCCACGCAGAAGGCATTTATACCTGCATCAGCGGTACCCGAGGCGCTGTTGTTGCTGATTTGTGGCCGGATTGTCGGGCCCAGCGACGCCTGACAAGTTTCTATATTCCCGGCGCGAATAGCGATTGCGTCAAATTTGTGGCTTGGTGGTAATTCGGGTGCCCGGATGGTGACGCATACGGCGTAACAGGGCAGGGGTAGAAGGATGTTTTCTGCTTTCGGTCGCGTGGCGACACGGTGCACTACAACATCTCAGTGCTGGTATGCAGGGGATTACAGAATTAGTGGGTCACCGGCAATTAGTGCAAGTGACCCACCAGAGTCTGAACTTATTCGTCGCTACTGGCGAGTTCCTGAGGCAGAAACTCCAGGTCACAGCGTACACCACTGGGAATGCGGTAGCCGGCGTTAGGCAGGCTCAATTGCACACTGAAAGTGCCACTGGCGGCATCCGCCACGCGGTCGACGCTGGTCACCGTTGCGATCTGACGATCGAGCCCGTCGGGTGCAACTTCGGGGTGAACTTCCGCCTGCATGCCGCGTGTGATATTCCCGAAGTGATCAATTGGCACGATCAACTCAACATGAAGGGGATTTAATTGTGCGATCTTGAATACCGGCTCGGCTTCAATGTACTCACCGATCGACTTGTAGCGCTCCATGATGACACCATCGATCGGGCTGCGAATGGTTCTTTGCTCCAGCGCTTCGTGTGCGCGTGCTGCCTCCAGTCGTGCAATGTTCTGGTTGTCTTCCTCCTGCTTTGCCTGTAGCTGTGCAATGTAGGTTTCGGTTTTCACTCTATCCATGTCGTAGGCGGAGATCGTCGAATCCTTGAAGAGCTTTTGGTTACGCTTTTGAGTGCGTTTGCCGAAGGCGGCGTTTTCCTTGCGCAGTTTCAGTGTGGTTTCCAGGTCAGCTCTCGCGGTCGCCAGATCGAGGGTAGCTTGTTCGACACTGGATTCCAGGCTCGCAAGTACCTCTCCTTTAGCGACAAACGCGTTTCGATCTGCGTTGAGTGTCTCCAGAATGCCCGAGACGCTGGTCCCCAGTTCAACCACTTCACTGGGTTGTACGATGCAATCCATCGCCGGTAATGCATTGTCTTCAACCGCTGCGATAGCAGGCGTAGCCTCTTCCTCGGTTTGCGCAAAGGGCGTGCTTAGCGGAACTACGAGCAGCGCGGTTGCGACAGCCGACTGAAGGGTGCCGGTCCATTGCCTTTTCATTTTTCGATTACCTCCGGTTCAGTGGTGTATATTCTCATATCGATAGGCGGCTCAGCAGGAGTTGTCGAGTACCGCGCAGCCAGCGCT
Organism: uncultured Granulosicoccaceae bacterium; assembly: GCA_937920585.1. Taxonomy (GTDB): domain Bacteria; phylum Pseudomonadota; class Gammaproteobacteria; order Granulosicoccales; family Granulosicoccaceae; genus CAKZSB01. The sequence goes on from CAKZSB010000391.1 coordinate 1,382, forward strand.
GTGCCAGGCTTTCACGGCCGTGATTAAAACGTACCAGAGCGCGACTGCCCAGGCCCGCTACCGTAAATGCATCGAGCAGTTTCAGGTCGATTTGAAATACCGGCTCTGCGGCGGTGGTGCCCGTTCGGTCGCTGGCATCTACGGCGATGTCGCCACCACCGGCAGCACCAAGTGCGCGACTCGGTAGCTGTACGGAACCCGAAGGTGTTTGGCGAAGTAGCTCGGCGTCCAGTGCACGAAATGGTTGCTCGGCCAGTCGAACGCTGACCTGTTGCATCTCTCGCTGTACCAGACCTATCGTCTGCTGCGGGACTACCAGGCGCACGATCAATTGCTCAGGGCTTACGATGTAGCCAATCGCATCACCCTTTTTCACAAAACTGCCCAGTAGCTTGCGTTCTTCGTCTACGACGAACTGACCGCTCACATTGGCGTGAATCTGAAGACCTTCGAGATCTGCGTGGATGTCGTCAAGATCGGCCTGCACTGCGAGCATTTCCTGTTGTGTCTGGTCCGCCTTTGCCGGTTGCTGGAATCGCTCGCTTGCATAACGCGCTTTCAATTCGTTGTAGCGCGCTTGCAGTACTTTGGTCCGCGCCTGCAGATTGGGATTGCGCAGTTCTACGAGCATGGTACCGGCATCTATTTTGTCGCCGGGTTCGGCACTGACGCGGGTGACAAAGCCGTCGCTTCTGGCGAACAGGTGTGCCTGCTCCGGCACCCAGACGATCCCCTGAGCATTGGAATGCAGGCTGAACGGTATTAAAGAAATAAATGCCAGGACGAGCGCGCTACCACCGACAACATTGCGAATGGCACTTTTCCGATTGCCGGATAACGCCGGGCTTGAAATGAGATACTTAATGCCCCGGTAAAGGGGCAGAACAATCATCAGGATGAATGACCACAGTGCCAGGACAACACCGGCGGCGAAATATTTGCTGGCGAGGAAAATGGAAATAACCACCATTATGACCATGCGATATAGCCAGGCCAACAGGCCGTAGCCCAAAAACCAGCGTTCTTCACCATCGGCGGTCACCGGTGATACGGCGTCATCCTCTCCCAGTATTCTGGTTTTGATCTGATATAACCAATAGCGGCTTGAACGCGAATACAGATTGGGAATTTCAACCAGATCCTGAAGAATGTAGTAGCCATCGAATCGCAGCAACGGGTTGGCGTTGAAGAACACCGACGAAATGCCGCCGATAAAAAACGCGGCCAGAGCAGTATCTCGCAGCGCACCAGGTTCTACAGTCGCCCACACGATCAACGCAAGTGCAGCGATAAAAAGCTCGACTATCAAGCCGGCGGCACCAACCAGTACGCGTTTGTATTTCTCCTGAAAGGCCCATGCAGCGGATGCGTCCACGTAGGGGATCGGCATCAGCACCAGTAGTGTGATACCCATTTCGTGAACTTCGCCGCCCCATATTTTTACGGCGAAGGCATGCCCGAATTCATGCAGTGTTTTCATCAGCGGAAACAGCAACAGCATGATCAGCAGATTCTGTGGCTTAATGATCTGTTCGCCAACAGCCGCCGTTATCTCACCAAATGAAACAAACAGGGTGAGCAGTGCGATGGCAATGGTGACAAACCAGATGACGACGCCGGTCGTCGAAAACAGCGGGCGTATTACGGGCGAGTAGCGGTTGAGGAAGTTGTCCGGGTCGAAAAGCGGAAATCGCAGTGACAGGGGATTGAGCCAGCGCCTGAAGCGACTGGATCGGCGCTCACTTTGATACCGCTTGAACAGCTCCTCTACATCAGGGGGAACACTGCTGTGCAACACGCCAGCGGAATAAAGTTGTGTTAGCAGATTGATTATATTCTGCTGAGACGGGGCGTTTTCGCCTAGTTTTGCGGTGGCCTCAGCGTGGACTTCGGCAATGGTTTTTTCGCCATCGAGGCGACCGATGAATTCGTAAGCCTGTTCGTTAAAGCGCATATGCCGGTTGCTGGCGCTATCCGCCAAAACATACCAGCGCTTGCCGCGATAGACATGCGCCGTTGCGCAGGTATGCGAGCGTAGGCGAGGCTTGAGGCCTTCAATCTGCGCCCATCCGTTCGGGCTGCTGGCTGATTCATTCACAGTGCGCTACCAACCGATGGACCAGAACCACAGACGCAGGCGGCTGAAAAGATTATGCGTCCAAATCCAGATGAGTTTGCGATCGCCGACTTCAATTCGCGCGACACCTTCCATACCGGGGCGTAGTTGTGGCACTTCGCGATCCAGTTGCGCCTCGACCCGGAAGTAACTGCCGCCGTCATCTGATACGGCCAGCGGAACAATCTGCTCGACTTGAAAATCAACCGGATCGCCGGGCATGGCCGCTATGCGAATCCGGCCGGGCAGGCCGGTTTTCACGCCGGCCATATCGCGCTCACTCACTTCGAGTACGATCCGATATTGATTCAACGGGGCCACTTCGAACAGTATGTCACCCAGTTCAACCGGTGAGCCCAGTGACTGATTGAGGTCGCCGCTGACGATATACCCTGCGAATGGTGCCTTGAGGTTGGTGCGATCGATTTGCGCTTCAACCAGTGCGAGCTCGGCGTCTATCTGTTCAGACTTGGCGCGCAGGATGCTCAATTCTGTGCGTGCACGCATCGCCAGTGCTTCCTGATAGGCCTTGTCGGTTTTGTTTTTCTCGCTCTGCCACTTGGTCAGTTCGAGTTGCAGCGAGCGATCGTCAATGTTGGCCAGCAGTTGTCCTTCGGCCACGGTATCGCCAGCTCGAACTTCGGCCGATTTGATAAACCCGGCCAGGGGAGCCGCGACCACCTGAGAGACCGTGCCACTGACTCTGGCAGGTGCGCGCACCTCGTAGGTGCCGCTGAAAATTGACGATAGCAGCAACACAGCCAGCAATGATCCGCAAACGACCCGGAGTTTCAGTCGCTCGGGACCAAGCAGGTTGATCAGGGTTTCGCGCGCCGCATCGATTGTCTTGCGCCAGAACGGCCGCTCCTCGAAACGCTTCAGTTCAATTACCGGGCCGGCAATCCCCAGCACGGACTGACACCATTCAACGGTGTCGGCATCGAAAGGTGCACCGGTATTGCGCTCCAGTGTGATGGCGCCAAAGTGGCCATCTCTGCCGGGCAGGCGCAGGGTGCATACCGATGTGCTGCCCTGCTGGGCAATCAGATCGCGTTGAGCCTTGTCGGGGAAGTTTTCGCCCGGGATTGGCGGATAGCAAAGGGTCTCGTCGATATCCAGCGATTCTTCCATCGCCGCTTCGATACAACGGGCCATTTGGGTGCGGCCGTCAAAGTTGGCCAGCCCGGAAATGCTTTTAAGCCTGACCACCAGTCCTTCGCGAACACCCAGCGAGGCTCGTTCGCAGGCCAACCTGATCGCGAGCCGGTTGGTCAGCTCCATCGCGACTTTTTGTGAACTTTTCTGGCCGAGAATGGTGGTTAACAGCGATTGAGTAAAGGTTGCAGATTCCTGATGAATGCCGTTTGATAACTGCGATAGCGACTCAAGCCAGAAGCCACTCCACTGAATCAATTGCAGCACCGCGTTCTGACGTGACTGCGGACGCGGGGTCATGACAACGGCAATATAGGCCAGGGGTTGCCCAACGGCGTATACCGGTGTGGCAATCGCATCGCCGATTCGACTATCGGTGGCGCCGAAGTTGACTTCCGTTCGGATGATTCCGCGATTGTCCTGTCGGGCGCTGGTGGCGGTCTGTTGCAATACGTCTTCACCGTCGGCGTCGTTCGGCCAGGTGGCGAGTACAGTGCCATCGGTGTTGTATACGGCAGCCGAAATGACATCAGCGATCATTTTGCACTGCCACACCAGCCAGCGATTGGCTAATTCGGGGCTAAGGCCGCATGTTTTAACGCTGACCTCTGGCCCGACGCCGTCCTCGTTAACCGAATCGTGATGCCGATCGGCTGACACCGCACCGACAGCAGGCTGGCGCACAGAGGCATCGCCGGCTGGGTCGGAAGAGGGGTCTGTCAGCTGGATTCCGGACGCGATCATCAAACTTTTACCGTTCTATTGTCTGCTCGACTCGACTGGCTGGTGCAAGCTAGGCGGGGAATATCGTTTCTGCGTTGCTGCCGTTGCACGGAAGTCCTTTGCTCTGAATAGATAGTGAGTGCGGCTGACCAGCGGTCGCAAAGCTGCACCAAAGAACTGCAAATCAGCAACAAATGAACCATCGCGCCACCGGGGTCGTGCCTGCCCGCGGGGTTTGTGATTTCATTGGCAAAGCCATCCCGGAACAAATCGAAACAATTGCTTGCACACTCGTTGAAGCCCGGGTTGCCGCTTGGTGGAGAATTGGAAAGCTTGCGCATCTCATCGTGCAACAAAGATGTACTGACATTATCCTTTGCCACGTTTTCGAAAAAGTACCCACTCACCTGTCTAAAGGTTCGGAGAAATTCATGTTCCTACGCGCGTTCTTATTGAGCAGTTCACTGCTTGTGGCCGGCTGTGCCGGCAATGGCCCCACACTCGATGATCTCAACCGTGTGGCCGGCTCTGTGCTGGCGGGCGACAGCGGCCTGGGGGCCGATGAAATCGCACGCGGCCTGAAAGAGGCGCTGACAATCGGATCGAATAACGTCACTGCTCAGCTCGGCCAGCAGAATGGCTTTGGCGGCGATGCCAACATTCGAATTCCACTGCCGCGTGCGGTCGCCAACGCACGCGATGTAGCGGCAAAAGTAGGTCTTGATAGCGCATTCAACGGCCTTGAGGATCGGCTCAATGAGGCGGCCGAGGCGGCGGTGCCGAAAGCGCGCGCCATCTTTCTGAATTCGATTCGGCAAATGACCCTGGCCGATGCAAAAAATATTCTTGGCGGCACGGATGATGCCGCTACACAGTATTTCCGCAACACGTCGGGCGATGCCCTGGCGGCGGAGATGCGGCCTATCGTGGACTCGAGTCTGGCGCAGGTCGGCGCTGTTCGCGCATTCGATCAACTGATGCAGTCGTACCGGCGTATTCCGCTGGCCCCCAGGGTGGATGCCGATCTGACCGAACACGTGCTCGGTTATGCGCTGGATGGCGTGTTCTTCTATGTGGCCAAAGAGGAAAAGGCCATTCGTGAGAATCCGGTGCGCCGAACCACAGAGCTGCTGCGCAGAGTGTTTTCCGGAGCAGGTTGATACGCCGTCCGGCACACGATAATTGTTAAGCGTCGACGCGATTGCTAGAATTCACCGCCGCGGGACCTCCCGCGGTTGTTTCGGCGTTCGCCCGACATGAATCACACTTTTGGGAGAACCCGATGGAAGCTAGTCAGGATGCTGTTTTAATAAAGATTATGGGTATGGTTTTGGGGCTACTGGTGATGTTCACCTTGGCCATTATGATATTGGCAAATTCGCTGTCTCCGACCGTTGACAACGCATCTGATCCTCTGGTGATCAATATGATGCAAACCCAATTGGGGCCTGTCGGTCAGTCCAGAGTCAGCGAATAGGCGGCAAATTTAAAGGGGATTGCCCGGATGAGTCATAGCGACTCCGCTTTTTTCAAGACTTTCGGCGTGGTACTAGGCGCGCTGACCTTCTTCACCATTTTTTGCATCGTCGTGGCAAATATGCTGAGCCCGAAGACGGACTACAGCAATGACCGTGTGGTGCAGCAAGCACTTAAGGACCGGGTCGGTGCAGTGGGTAAGTCACGCGTGGCAGCAGACGAACCTGTAGCCAAAGTGGCAGCGCAACCAGCTGCGCCTGCCGCTCCCGCCGCTCCCGAGCCAGTTGAAACGGCCAAGGCCGAAGAGCCTGCTACTGAAGCGCCGGCATCCACCCAGGCGTTAAGCGTTGCGAACAGTCAGGTCGCCGGTGCAGGTGATTTTGATGTCAAAGTCCGCGCAGTGGTTGCGACCAACTGCGCCGGTTGTCATGAGAAAGGCATTGCGGGTGCCCAGCGCCTCGACGACAGCGTCAGCTGGAACAAGCTTGCCGACAAGGGTATCGACGAACTGACTGCCAGCGTAATTAACGGCAAGGGTGCCATGCCACCCAGAGCGGAATCTGATCTCGACGATGAGCAGTTGCGCGAAGCGGTTCGGTACACATTATTTCTGGCCGGCGCCAACCAGGGTGCAGAGGCCAAAACGGTAGCCGCAGCGGTACAACCGTCGACTGAGGCGGCGACCACCGAGACGGTTGCCGAGGTGCCTGCAGAGATCCAGACCGCAGTTGATACAGTCTGCGCGGCGTGCCACGTGGCGGGTGTGGCGAATGCGCCGAAGTTTGGTGACAAGGAAGCCTGGGACGCGCGCATGGCCGACGGTGGAATCGATATGCTGCTGGCCAATTCCATAGCCGGCAAGGGCGGCATGCCGCCACGCGGTGGAACGAATTTGACCGATGAACAACTGAAATTGGCAATTGGGTATATACTTGCCAAGTAGTTTCACGCACATTTGAACTTATAGCCGGCGCTTGCGCCGGCTTTTTTTTGCCTGTGAAAAGGCGATTGTCAGTCGCGACGCAACTTTTCATCAACCGCAATCGGGGTCGGATAGCGTGCGACGATCCAGTAAGAAGAGGCGATGAAAGTCAGTATCGTCGCCGTCTGTATCAGTAGCGAGGCATCTGTCGACAGCACGCCCGCGCCAGTCGCCACCACGGCCACCAGCAGTGAGAATTCACTGATTTGTCCAAGCCTCACACCGATTTCCGTTGACACGCCAGGCTTTTCATTTTGCTGGCGCAACAGCAGCGAGAACACCAGTGGCTTGAGCGTCAGCGCGACGGCTGCCAGCGCGATTGCCGGTAGTATCACGGCATAGGCTTTGGACAGGTCAAATCCGGCACCCAGGCCGAAAAAGAACATGATCAGAAAAAAATCCCGCAGCGGCTTGAGGCTTTCGGCAATGAAGCGGGCAATAGGGTTGGTCGCCAGTGCGACGCCGGCGATGAACGCACCGATCTCATGTGACAGGCCCAGCACATGCGCGAGCTCGGCGATTCCCATGCACCAGCCGACAGTGAGCAGAAAAATGTATTCTTTAATTTGATCGAACTTCATCAGCAGGCGGGCCAGTACAAATCGCGAAAAATAGTAGGCCCCGGCACCGAGCAGCGGCAGCAGCAAGAGAATTTTGATGATTTCGCCGACGGCCGAGGCCTCGCTGCCCAGCCCTTCCATCAGCAGCAGCGCGATCACGGCGATCATGTCCTGCAGCAGCAGAATACTAACGATGATTTCGCCCATTCGCTGGTGATGCAAAGCGCTGGTGGGTAGCAGCTTGAGGCCAATAATGGTTGATGAAAACATCATTGCCGTGCCTACGATCAGGCTGTCGACGGGGTTGAAACCGAACGCCATCGCGATGACAAAACCACTTAGCGCAAAGCACAGGCAGCTGAGCAGCGTCACCGCGGTGGCTTCGCGCAGCAGATGTTTGAGGTCGGCCGGTTCCAGATTCAGGCCGAGCAGAAAAAGCAGAAAGATGATGCCGATATTCGCGATGTCGGCGATCAGTGCGGGATCGGATATCAGCCCCATTGCGTGGGGACCCACAATAAAACCAAGCGCGATGTAGGCAACCAGCAGCGCCTGGCGTGTGAACAATGCCAGCGTCGCGATTACCGAGGCGCCGGTGAATATCAGAAATATCGAATAGATAATGGTATCGCCATTCAAGCGTGCATCGCTCCTGAGCTGATCATCGGGACACCAGTAACTTCTGTGGAAATGGCAGGCAATACTATAATAGAGTGCGCCGGCTCGAGGAGCATCGTTCTGCGATTTGCCAGCACCCCGGGGTAGACGAGGCGGCCAAATTAGGCAGGCAGGCGCAGCCCCCGGCGTGTATCATCCGGCCCTGCTGGCGGCTTGCCGGCGTTCCACACTCCATTCGTTTAAACCAAAGCATGCTATGGATCGTTATCTCGAATTTGTAGGCAATCACCCGATTCTGTTCACCGCACTGGCAGCAGTGCTGGGAATGATCGCGTTCATGGAATATGAGCGAATTTTCTCGGGCGTAAAGGCGCTGTCGCCAATGGAGGCGACCCGGCTCCAGAACGATGAAGATGCCATCTTTGTCGATGTGCGAGAAGAGGGTGAATTCAAGACCGGCCATGTGCCCGGCGCGTTGAACATACCCAGCACAGCGTTTGACAAGCGCATTACCGAGCTTGAAAAGCACAAGAAAAAGCCAATCATCCTCTATTGCGCCAATGGCACGAGAGCATCCCGGGCCGGTGGAAAGCTGCGTAAAAAGGAATTTGAAAACGTATTCAATATGAGCGGTGGCATCGGTGGCTGGGAGAAAGCCAGCATGCCCACCTCGACTAAATCCTGATCGGATTGGTCAAACGCGCAGGCGCGGTTCGGCGCCTGTGAGATTTGCGGAGACCCTATGCCAAAGCCAGTACTGATGTACGAAACCGGCCTGTGCGGATTTTGCCGTGCAGCGCGTCGCTTGCTCGATAACAAGGGCGTTATTTACGACACCATCCGGGTGGATAAACAGCCCGACAAAATGCAGGAAATGATGGAGCGCAGTGGTCGGCGCACCGTGCCGCAGATATTTATCGGCGATCGCCACGTTGGCGGCTTCGATGATTTGCACGAACTCGAAACCGACGGTGAGCTCGACGGCTGGCTGGCAGACTGACAGCGCCTCACAGCCGGCGCGTTACTGGTATCGAACGACGATGCCCGGGCAGCCTTTTTAGCCGGTGTGCGCTACATTCAGGTAATCAGTTTTAAACAGACACAGGAACGATAACAGTATGGCTGAAGAAAAAGCAGGCGGCGCTGCGGCGGCAAGCGAAGAAAAGCCCGAAGGGCAGACTTTTCGAATCCAGAAGGTTTTTGTAAAGGATGTATCCTTCGAGACACCGCGCTCCACCGAGATTTTCACCGAGCAGGCCCAGTGGACGCCAGAGGTAAAAGTTCAGCTCAACACCGAAAATCGTGCGATCAAACAGGATCTCTACGAGTGCGTACTGACCGTTACCGTAACCGTTGAGCTCGGTGGCAAGCCGGCATACCTCACTGAAGTCAAGCAGGCGGGACTGTTTTCAATTTCCGGTTTTGGCAAGGACGAGCTTGCGCATTTGCTCGGTAGCTACACGCCGAACGTATTGTTTCCGTTCGTGCGTGAAGTCATTTCGGATATGGCTGTGAAAGGCGGTTTTCCGCAACTGCTGCTCGATCCCATCAACTTCGATGCACTCTATGCGCAACATCGCGCCTCGGGTAAGCAGCCGAACGCGCCTGCACCTGAAACCCAGCAGTAATCCATTCGCTGATGTTGTCACCCGGTAGCTGCGTTTGACAGCGCACGTCTGTGTGATGGGCGCCGGTAGCTATGGCACAGCGCTGGCCGCACATCTGGCGCGTAACGGCTGCCCAACAACATTGTGGGCGCGCGATGCCCGGCTTGTCGCGCAGATGCGCGACAGCGCGGAAAATTCGCGCTATCTGCCCGATGTGCCCCTGCCTGAGTCGCTGGCCTATGCCAGTGACATCAAAGCCTGCCTCGCCGCGGCAACGGATATATTAATCGCGCTACCCAGCAGCGGTTTTGAGTTTTCGCTCCAGCAAATCAAACAGCACGGCCAGACGCAGTGCGGGGTGGTATGGGCCTGCAAAGGCCTGCAGCGAGATACCGGCCACTTCCTGGGCGATGCGCTGACGCGGCAACTGGGCGAGGCAGTGAATCACGCTGTGATTTCCGGGCCGACTTTCGCCGCCGAACTGGCGCGTGGTATGCCCACTGCGCTCACGGTTGCCGCCAACAGCGAGGCTTATGCAAGACGCATCAGTGAGCTTCTGCATTCAAACCGGTTTCGGGCGTATATCAGCGATGACATACGCGGCGTGCAACTGGGCGGTGCGCTGAAAAATGTTTACGCCATTGCCGCCGGCATCTCCGACGGACTGGGCTTCGGCGCCAATGCCAGAGTCGCCCTGATTACGCGCGGGCTGGCCGAGATTCGCAGGCTCGGTGATCAGCTGGGCGCAAAACCCGAAACGCTGTCTGGTTTGTCTGGCACCGGTGATCTCATTCTCACCTGCACAGACGATCAATCGCGCAACCGCCGCTTTGGCCTTGCGCTGGCCGAAGGGCTGTCGATGCCGGCGGCACTGGAAAAAATCGGCCAGGCGGTAGAGGGTGTGGCAGCCACCACGGCAGCGCACGGG
>CAKZSB010000392.1 GCA_937920585.1 uncultured Granulosicoccaceae bacterium
ACGTCAATCCCGTTTTCCACTGAAGAAGAAGCGCTGAGTATTGCCAATGACACACAATACGGTTTAACCGGCTACGTCTGGACCAATGATCTGACCCGCGCGATGCGCTTCACCGACAAACTTGAGGCTGGAATGATCTGGGTCAATAGCGAGAATGTTCGCCACCTGCCGACACCGTTTGGTGGTGTGAAAGCCAGTGGAATCGGGCGCGATGGCGGCGACTGGTCATTCGAATTTTATATGGAGCAGAAACACATCGGCTTTGCGACGGGACAACACAAGATCTCGAAGCTCGGTGCCTGATTGATCATTCCATTTCACTACAGATTCGCAGGAGGCTGACATGCCGGTTCCCGCTCCCAATTTATACCCTGATTTCAATACAGTTCGATTGAGCCATGCGTGCCTGAACGTTGCCGATCTGGATGCATCGGTAAAGTTCTATACCGAAATTCTCGGTCTGCAGATTACCGATCAAAGTGATACACACGTCTACCTGCGGGCAATGGAAGAGCGCGGTCATCACTGTGTGATTTTGCAAAAGTCGGATCAACCCGGCACCGTTGAAGTGATGGGATTCAAAACCTTCGACGAGGAAGATCTCGATCGAGCGGAGGCTTATTTTCAACGCAAGGGACGGCCGACCGAGTGGGTGGAGCGCGAATATCAGGGGCGAACGCTATTAACCAGTGACAACATCGGCATTCCGCTGGAGTTCTATCACAAGATGGATCGATTGCCGTCGATCATTCAGCAGTACGCCCTGTATCGGGGTGTTAAGCCATTGCGCATCGATCACTTCAACTGCTTTTCACCCGATGTCGATGCCTCGGTCGCTTTTTACAGTGATTTTGGGTTCAGGGTAACGGAATACACCGAAGATGAAGAAACCAAAAAAATCTGGGCAGCCTGGCTGCACCGCAAAGGTGGCGTACACGATATGGCCTTTACCAATGGTTTCGGGCCGCGCATGCACCACATCGCATTCTGGGTGCCAACGCCGCTGAATATTATTGACTTACTGGATCTAATGGCAAGCTCCGGGTACCTGGCCAACATCGAACGCGGGCCGGGCCGGCATGGTATTTCAAATGCGTTCTTTCTATATATCCTCGATCCGGATGGTCACCGGATTGAAATCTATTGTTCTGATTATCAAACCGTTGATTCGGATCACGAGCCGGTAAAGTGGGATTTGAAAGATCCGCAACGTCAGACGCTATGGGGTGCGCCTGCGCCGAAGAGCTGGTTTGAGCACGGCACGAACTTTATCGACAGTGAACCGCGTGAATCCGGCTTGAAGGCCAGCCCGATTATCGCGCCCTGACGCAGCTTTGAATTACTGATATTTATCGGAGCGGTTCTGCTCCGACCTGACGGAGATCAACCTTGCGATTTGCTACCTATAGCGTCGACGGCGATACATTCTACGGTGCAGTAAAAGACGATGGCATGATTGCCTTGTCGCCGTATTTTCCCGAGTGGCCGAGCCTGCGTGATGTGATCATTGCGGATGAACTTGGCACGCTGGAAGATGCCGCCAGCGGGCGCGCGGTAACGCATCGGGAGTTTGTCTACGAAATGCCGATGCCCAACGCTGTGCGCATACTTTGCGTCGGGGTGAATTTCCCGGATCGCAACGCGGAATACAAAGATGGCAGCGCACAGCCAAAGTACATGTCACTATTTCCGCGCTTCGCAAGCGGATTCACCGGGCACGATCGCCCGCTGATTCGGCCACCGGAGAACCACACGCTCGACTACGAAGGCGAGGTAGTCGTGGTGATCGGTAAAGCGGGACGCAGAATCAAACCGGAAGATGCCTATGATCATATTTCGGCGCTGACGTTATGCAACGAAGGCACTATTCGCGATTGGGTTCGACACGCCAAATTCAACGTCACACAGGGCAAGAACTGGGACAACTCCGGTGCGATAGGTCCGTGGCTTGTGCCTTTTAATGATCCGGCACAACTGGATGATGCGCGTATCATCACCCGGGTAAACGATGAAGTACGTCAGGACGATACACTGAGCCGAATGATGTTTCCGATTCGCGAAGAGATTGCCTACATCTCCACTTTCATGACCTTGCAGCCCGGCGACATGATCGTCACCGGTACGCCAACAGGCGCGGGTGCCCGCTTTGATCCGCCTCGCTATCTGGAGCCCGGAGATATCGTTGAGGTTGAGGTTGGCGGTATCGGGATACTGCGCAACGGTGTTGCCGACGAACAGAGCGCATAACAGACATAAAAACGTGCCGGGTACCCATCAGTGCCCGGTGGCCTGTTTCACTGGCGAAGACGCTGGGCGGGCTCATGTCACCAATTGTGTCTTTATACTTGTTTGTGCACGGTTATGGTGCAATGGTTAACTGTGTTCCCAGGGAGAAACTCCATGACTGACATAGCTAAACGTAAAACTCTGAAGGTAATCGCCATGACTGCTGCCGCGACTGCGTCGGCAACGCTTGGCAATATGGCGATCGCAACCGCAGCGGGCGAGAATCCATTGACCGATGCTGGCAGCGACTCACCTGAACTCGCGAACATCGATATCTCTACCCGAATTTCGGCATACCGCAACGACCTTGAAGTCGTGTTGACGAACAGCGGGCAGGCTCCGGTGACGATCACTGATATGACACCCCGCAGTGCGGTAGTGCCGCGTGGTGAATTCAACTTTGCAGCCCTGCTGGCGGATGGCCCGCTGCATCTGCAACCCGGCGCCGAGGTGATAGTGCCGCTACGGCATCGCAACGTATCGCTGCTGAACTCGGTACCCATGGCCGGACATTCATTGGCTGACACACTGCGCAAGTCGGTGAGTGTCGTGACAGAGGGCAGTGCGTTTGCCAGTGTCACTGTGCACGAGATGACCGCGCTGGCGTGATTCCAGGCGAGTAAGCGCGCTTGCCGGCCGGCGTGCTGGCAGGCCCCTGCAGGTAGCCGTAAATTTTTTCAAATTGCCTGTCTCCCCCTTGGTTACGCGATTACAACTACTGTGCCGCCGGGATGTCGGGTTCAGGGCAGGAGGTACTGGCTTAACTTGATAGAGCAACCTTAAATTAGCTGAAGCAGCAGCCGTTACAGATGGAGTAAACGCGTGTTGTGTCTCCTCTAACTGGTGCGCTGAATGAATTCAAAGTATCTGATTTCCATTGCATTTCTCTGTGGTGCAATGCTCGCGGGCTGCGGCGGTGCAGAGAAATTGCCGTCCTCCGGAGTGATCGCCTTCGATCGCGACAACTGGGCGAATCAACCCTATGTCTGCCCGCAACACTCGCTGACCTGGAATGATGTCAACGACTGGTACTACCAGCTTCAGAATATGGACTACGCGGACCTTGCTGACACCCGTTACGATTTGATCGTGATGGATTCAGAGCCGAATACACCGTTGAACCGTAATGTGATTGACAGAATCCGGTGCGCAGGGGATGGCGAAAAACTAGTGTTGGCGTATCTGCCGATCGGTAAAGCTGAAGATTTTCGCAGTTACTGGCAAAGCGACTGGACGTTCGGAAATCCCTCCTGGCTCGCGGCGCCAAACGGCGGCTGGCCGGGCGAATTTATTGTTCGTTACTGGGACGAGGACTGGAAGGACATCATTATGGGCTCGCCCGAGAGTCGCCTTGATGTGATTCTGGCAGCCGGTTTTGACGGTATCGTGCTCGATGGTGTTGACGTCTATCAATCGTTCGTTGAGGAGAATCCATCGGCGATAGCCGACATGGATGCGTTTGTCACCGAGATTCGCGACTATGCCGTAACGGAAACGGGTAATAATGATTTCGGCATATTTGTTCAGAATACAGAAGAACTGATCAACGAGTCTTCCATTGACTGGACCAATAATCTCACAGGTATCATTAAGTTGGCGCACTACTACGCACCGGTGGATCAGCCAGTGGAAACGCAGTTGTCCAACTGGTACACCGAGCAACTGAGTTTGTGGACCGCCGCTAGTAAAATCGTGCTCAGCGTTGACTATGCCACCACGGCACAGAACGTTGCCGATGTGTTCAGCAAAGCTGCCGAATTTGGCTACGTGGCATTGACGGTTCCTAACCAGCAGTTCGACAGAATTGTGGTGCCCAACGGTTACGAGCCAGACTAAAGCCTGGTTGAGCCAAAGCGGCAGCTAACGCAGACCGTCGCTCCGAAGTGGCGGTGATACTGATGAAAACGGCTGGCTGCGACCCCATTCTGTTGTTTTGGGAAACCTGGTTTCACTGATGAACTCTGCTGCAAATGGAAGCCTGGCCTCTTCAGCCAGCGTAGATTGCCTTGAGATAGAGAAATTCAATAAGCTTGCTGCAACCTGGTGGGATCCCACCGGGCCGATGTGGCCGCTGCACACGCTGAACAACCTGCGTAGCAAATACATCATCGAGCAGGTGGGGCGGCACTTTCAAACCAGCGCAAGCGAAAAACCCTTGCAGGGCCTGCGCATCCTCGATATCGGTTGCGGCGGTGGTTTGCTGGCCGAGGCCATGGCGCGACAGGGTGCGCAGGTACACGGCGTTGATATCAGTGATGGCAATATAGCCGTTGCCCGCCAGCATGCGCAGTCCCTTGAGACAGCGCCGGTTTACGAACTTTGCACTGCGGAATCGCTGCACGAGCGCGGAGAGCGCTACGACGTGGTGTTGAATATGGAGGTGGTTGAACACGTCGCCGATCTGTCTGCATTTATGCAGGCTTGCAACGGCATGGTGCGTGAAGGAGGTATGCAGTTCATCGCCACCATCAATCGCAACCCGCTATCCTGGGCGTCAGCGATTATTGCGGTAGAGTACATTCTGAAATGGCTGCCAAAAGGTACGCATCAATACCGCAAACTGGTGAAACCAAAGGAGCTTCGCGCATTGCTGGAGCGCGACGGCATGCAGCAACTCGCCTCCACCGGCGTGCTGGTCAATCCGCTCAATCGGCAGATGTCGCTCGGCAGCCTGCAATTGATCAACTACATGTTAGTAGCGGAGAAGCAGCATGGAAGCTAGCATCGAGACACGGGTCACCATGTTGTATGACGGCAGTTGTCCGTTGTGCTCGCGTGAAGTGAATCACTACAGGAAGATAGACCGGCACGGTGCGGTTAACTGGGTGGATATCGCCTTGGATCAGACCATTCTGAACCAGCACAACATCACTTTTGAGGCTGCCATGCGGCACCTGCATGTGCTCACCGTAAATGGCAGCATCGTCAAAGGTGCCTATGCATTTGCCGAGATCTGGCGAGCACTGCCCTATTATCGATACCTGGCGAAGCTGGTATCGCTGCCCGGTGTACTGCCGGTGCTCAACCGCGCCTATCTTCGCTTTGCCAGCTGGCGCTACAACCGACGGATGCGCTGTAACCGATGTGAAGGCGGCTGAGCGACAGTTTGCAGCCCTTGACCAGGGGCTTCAACCCGCAGCAGAATAGCCCATCGATACTTCCGAGGGTGTGGTTATGTCTGTTCAAACCTATCGATTCAACGACACAATCGGCAGCGATGAGCGAGCGCTTCGCTGGACGACGATCGTGCCCGCTCGCTGCTTTCTAGCTGCATTTTTGCTGTTTTCGACGTTTACCACAGCCGGTATCGCTCAGGCACAGTCGACGGAGCAGGGCGGCTATCAGGGGTCGGAAGATGTTGAGTATCCGGACTGGTTTAAAACCAGTTTCCTGGAACTGGCAGACGACATTCAGGAAGCACAGGATGCCGGCAAGGGCCTGATGCTGGTGTTTCATCAGCCCGGCTGCCCGTACTGCAATGCCTTTGTCGAGCGCAATCTTGCGCAAAAAGACATTGAGGATACGGTGCGGGCGAACTTTGATGTCCTTGAAATAAACATGTGGGGCGATCGCGAAGTCACGAGCCTGGGCGGCGATCAATATACTGAGAAAACTTTCGCACAGCAGCTTCAGGTTCAATTCACCCCGACGGTGCTGATGTATGATGAAACCGGCGAGCTCGACTTGCGTTTGAACGGATATTTTCCACCGGAAAAATTCCGGGTGGCGCTTGAGTATGTCAACCTCGACACCGCGGAACGTCCAACTTTTAATGAATACCTCGCGACGAAAACGGCATCTGGCAAGGACAGCACGCCACAGCCCTATGCCTACCTGGATCAGGATGACTTTGCCCAAAGCGAACCAATCGAGTTACCGGCGAGCGGCCAGGAAAAGCCCTATATTCTATTGTTCGAGCAACGCGACTGCAGCAACTGCGAGCAATTGCACGAGAGTATTTTTACTCACGATCTTTCGCCATCACTGCTCGAAAAATTCGATATTGTTCGGCTCGACATGTGGGGGCGTGATCCTGTTCGCACCCGCGACGGGCAAACGCCGAGCAGTCGCGAACTCGCCCGCGAACTGCAGATTAACTACGCGCCGACCATGGTGTTGTTCGCCGCCGACCACACTGAAGTAATTCGTTCGGAATCATGGCTCCGGCGTTTTCACACGCAGTCTATACTAGATTATGTACAGTCAGATGCCTGGCGCGAGCAGCCAAGTTTTCAGCGCTATCTGAGTGAGCGAAGCGATTCGATCATAGAGCAGGGCGGCAGCGTGAATATTTTCGACTAGTTGTTGCTGATGTAACCGGCAGTAGCACCAGAGTCACTGGTGTCGCTATCTCACGTGCTGCGACTACGTCAACGGAATAAGCCGGGTATAGCCAGTGCGATCAGAGTGAACAATGCATAGCGTCGATAGCTGTTTTCGGTGGTTTGATTAAAATACATGGAACCCAGCCAGGTGCCGGCGAAGTAGCAAACAGCCAGCGGTAATGCCTGAATAATCTCGTTGGTGCCGGTATCACCATTGACGACAGACATAGAGAAAAAAAACAGCGCGGTCAGCCAGCCCCACGAGATGAAAAGTCCTCGTAGAAAGTGTTTCTGGTAAGGTCCCATCAGCAACACCGCCACCACCAGCAGGGCGATGTAACTGGCACCCATGACAATACCACCAATGATCCCGGTGGCACACAGGCCAGCCCGTCCCAGTGGCCGTTGATAACGCCAGCCGCACGCCATCAACAGACAGGAAAGAATGATTGCACCGGCGATCATGCGGCGCATCAGATCCGGATCGGTGTGGGTCAGAACCCAGTAGCCCACAGGCATTGTGGCAATCGTAGGCAGCGCCAGTGTCAGCGTGTTCCGCCAGCGGATAAGGTGTCTGCATTGCACAACCAGATAGCTTGCCGCGATCAACTCGACAACCAGTATTTTGCCAATCACTGCCATGGGCGATAACACCAGTGTCAGCGCCGCCAGAATAAATGCCGGTCCGCCAAAGCTCGTCAGGCCGCGAATGAATCCGGCAGCGAAACCGATCACCAGCGTCAGCATCAGAGCGCTGGTCTCAGTCATGGTTGGTGTTCAAGCGTTCAGCAACGCTTTGCAAGTGGCGGATAGGATTGTTACCGGACAGGCCCGCGGGAGGGTGCGCAATTGCGCGCTGGCTTGAAGCTCACGCAGTACGGGGACAGCATAACATCCGGTGGCGCGATTGCCGAGACATCTGATCGCTGCCGGTCAGCTCAGGCGGTGTCGCGGGTATCGTTGCGCACCTGCGCCATCTGGATAATCTGGCTGATTTCACTGCGGCAGGAACCACAGTTTGTGCCTGCGTTCAGTGCATCGCCGATTAAGTCAACACTCGTACATTCCAGGTTGCGGGCGGCGTGTTCTATTTGTCTGCTACCGATCATGAAACACGAACAGACTATTGCACCGGTATCGGGCTGATCGGTGCCGTGTTGTGCGGCTAGCAGGCGGTAACGTGATTTTTGTGAGTGATCTGTTGCCAGCTGTGTGGCAGCCCAATGTCGCGACACGCCCACCGGCCGGCGATCGATAAAGGCCGCTGCCAGTAGAATCTCGTTGTGAAAACAGGCGACTCGGTATTGTTGTTTTCGATCGTCGTTATAGTGGACAAAGGAAACTGACTCAATATCGATTTCCCGATGGCCTTCGATGGCAATTGCCAGTTGATCGCGCCATGCATGGTGTGATGACAAGGGTGAGGTCATACCGGCAAATTCGATGCGCTTGCCCCGTTCACAATGTGCAGCCGCCCAGTAGTCGTGGCGTATTTTTTTAAACAGGCCGAAAAACCCCGTGAGTGACTGGTGAATCACACCAAACCCGTAGTGACGGGCGGCATAGCGCGATATCGCAACCGCCTGGCTTTTGGAAGCCGGCTGACCGGATAGCGGGTCTGTGTCCGCCGTGATTAGTGCGTTAATTCTACCCATGCTGCTGTTTTGATCGGTCCAGTGCATTGGTGCGAACCCAACATTGCGTTGCGCTCGCGGGCTCGGTAGTGCGCGAACTATCACACTGCCGTTGACACTGCTGATGCGGATCAGTTCCGCCTCACCGATGCTGTGGTCGTCTGCATCGTCCGGATGCAATTCCAGAAAGGGTTCGGCGATGTGCGAAGAAAGCCGGGCACTCTGGCCG
>CAKZSB010000393.1 GCA_937920585.1 uncultured Granulosicoccaceae bacterium
CTGGAAACCCAGCGATACCTGACCAACTTCTAGTTCATTCGTCCCGGGTGCCCTGTTGCACCCGGTAGACATCCAGATTCTCTCGGGATCATCCGTTGAAAATTGCACGTGTAACGGGGTCGTTGACCGCAACGATCAAAAACGATCAGCTCAGCGGTATGACTATGCTGGTAACAGACATCGTCGATACAACTGATCAGGTTCTTGAGCCGGCGGTCGTGGTGGTTGATCACCTGGGTGCCGGGCGAGGGGACCTGGTGTTGCTGGTGACAGGCTCTGCTGCCCGTATTCCTTCGCAGGTAGCGGGTATTGCAGTGGATGCGGTAACGGTTGCGATTGTCGACGAAATCGATACCGGTGCCGCCAGGCGCGTGGCGCCAACAGCAGGCAAATCAACCCGGCGGGTCAGTCGAAAGTAATGGCAGGCCCGCCAACACCGATCCAGATAACAAAATTTTGAGGAACAGCTAATGGCAGATAAACCGTCTGCGGGTCAAACCGCACTGGGCATGATTGAGACACGCGGCATTGTTGCGGCAATTGAAGCTGCCGATGCGATGGTCAAGGCAGCCAATGTATCGATCGTCAGTCAAACTCGCCCGGGTGGCGGACTGGTGGCAACGCTTGTGCGCGGTGAAGTGGGCGCGGTTAAAGCGGCGACCGATGCCGGTGCAAACGCGGCGAACAAGGTGGGTGAGGTAGTCGCCGTGCACGTGATTCCACGCCCGCACGATGAACTCGATGGCCTGCTTGCCGCGCTGTCGTCCTGATTGACTGACAGCGAGTCAACGCGTTGAGCTCCACAGACTTCGAGTTGTTTGCCGAGGCGGTCGCCGATCGAGGATCGCCCGCATCCGCGAGTGCCTCGCACGCATACGAGAACATCACGGTGCTCGGCGGTGGTCCGCAAGCCAGAGTGCTCGCGGCACTTTGCCTGGCAGCGGGTAAGAACGTGCAGCTCTTCTCGGCCTACGGTGCAGAGCTCGATTCACTGCGCAACAGCGGCGGCATTACGTTGCGCGGCGACGGGCCGGTTGGCACATTCAGCATCGATCAAACGGCAGGTCCGTCAATCCGCACCACAGCAGAACTTGATCGCGCAGTTGCAGACGCCGACTTAATCATGCTCACCGGCCCGGTCCACAAGCAGCGCACCTATGCGATGGTGCTGGCCGATCATCTCAGAGACGGGCAAACGCTGTTGATTGCACCGGCCAGAACCTTTGGCGCGCTCGAGGTTGTCTGGCATTTGCAGCTGGGCGGTTGCGCGGCGGATGTTTCCGTTATCGAAATGCTCACGCTGCCTCATGCGGTAGTTCAGCGCGAGCGTGTCCTGCAGCTGAGTGCTGCGCGGGCGGTGACTGCAGCAATTGCCAATGGCCGTCCGCAGCAGGTACAGGCGCTAGGGCAACTGTTTGGCGAAATCAACCTGGCCCCTAATTCATTGTATGCGTCGTTTGCCGATGCCAGCGGGCTGGTCGAGGTACCCGCGTTATTAGTGGGTGGGGCGGCGTGCCTGAACGGACAACCTGTCGTCGCCGATGGCGGCGTGCCTCTGGCTGAGAACAATACGTTTCGCAATCTGCTCGGCGCACAACACCTAAATCTCATCGAAGGGCTGGCGGCCGAGCGACGCACAGTAGCCGCGCGCTATGGTGTGCGTGATTTACCTGCAACCACACAGTGGCTGGATGAATTTGCCGGTGATGCAGATGGTGCAGGCAGCCGCGCGGTGCCGCAGCAAACCGAAGCGCTTGCGATGATTCGCTGTGCGGTAACCGGTTCACTGGCGCCGCTGGTGTCGGCAGCGCAGCTTGCCGATGTCGCCGTGCCGCTGACACAATCAATGCTCACTGTTGCTTCTGGTGCGCTGGGCAGCAATGTGGCGACGGCGGGGCGCAAGCTCGAATCATTGGGGGTCGACACCAGTTCTCTGGAAGTAGCGCGTCGGTCACTGGAGATCAGAATGCAGGGTGACAAACTTGGACGCTGATCTGCGATCGGTAGCGGCCGCACGCGCAGCAGCCGACAAGGCCTGGCAGGCGTGGCAGGTGTTTCGCGAATTTGATCCTGCCACCATTGACGCCATTGTGCAGGCCATGGCGCGTGCGGTCGAACCCGAAGCGTTGCGGCTTGGTGAGCTCGCCGTTGAGGAAACCGGTTACGGCAATGCGGCCGATAAACGCGTAAAGAATTTATTCAATGCGCTGGGTGTAGCGGAGTGGTTGCAGGACGTCACCACACTTGGCGTGTTGTGGAAAGACGAGGTAACCAAAATCGCTGCTATCGGTGAGCCGATGGGTGTGGTGGCGGCCCTGATTCCCGTCACCAACCCGACCTCCACTATCATCTACAAAGTGTTGTCAGCAGTGAAAGCAGGCAATGCCATTGTGTGTGCACCGCACCCGCGCGGCGTTCGCTGTGGCATGGAGACCGTCGCCGTGATGGCGCGTGCGGCGGAACAGCTCGGAGCGCCGGCGGGTCTTATTCAGTGCCTGGCCGATGTGA
>CAKZSB010000394.1 GCA_937920585.1 uncultured Granulosicoccaceae bacterium
GGAACCGCTGGAACCTATGATCGACACCACATCGCCATTATGCGCGGACAGGCTCACGCCTTTAAGGACCTCGAGAGGCCCGAAACGTTTGTGAAGATCGGTGATGGTGAGCGCGGCTGAGTTCAAAGGCGGATTCGGCAAGGGCGAGGTCCGCATATCGTAACCCGGTTTGGCAGGCCAGCCTATGACACCGTTCCTGAAAGTCGCTTCAATGACAGCAGACAGCTTGTTGCGCCAACGCTGTGACAAACAATTTACTTACAAGTGAATCAAAAAACTTACACTTCCGCCGACAGCTCGAGTGCGGTGACCTGGGTTTCGCCATAATCTCGATGGTGTACAGGCGCTGGCTGATCGAGCGGCACGGGCTGTCCGACGTGATACCCCTGCGCGTAGTCAACGCCAAGCTGCGCCAGCACATTCCAGGCAGCCTGATTTTCTACAAACTCAGCCACGGTGCGCTTACCCAGCGCGTGCGCCAGATCATTGATGGAGCGCACGAATTCCTGCTGAATCGGATCCTCTGCAATATTGCGTACAAACAGGCCATCAATCTTCAGAATGTCGACGGGCAATTCGCGCAAATACTGGAACGAGGAAAAACCGCTGCCAAAGTCATCGAGCGCGATGCAAAAACCGCTATCCGAGAGTTCGCGCAATCGCGCGGCCGCCTCGCGACCGCTGGCGGCAGTCTCGGTCACTTCAAGACACACAACAGACGGGTCGATTTGCGAGTGGCTGGCGCAACGCTGTATGTAGGCGACGATGTCGGGCTGGCCAATCGTCACACCACTGAGGTTGATATGCAAACTGCTGAGCGTTGCCATACGCCGCGGATGCCGACGAATCCAGTCGAACGCGCTGGCAATGACCCAGCGGTCGATTCGGGAGATCATCGCATAGCGTTCAGCTGCCCCCAAAAATTCACCCGGCGACAGGATCTGGCCATCACGCGTCGCCATTCGAATCAATACCTCCCAGCTTTCACTGGCGGTGTCGTCGGCGCCGAGGGACACGATCGGCTGGGCGTACAACAGAAACCGACGCTCGTCAAAGGCGTCGTGAATCTTGGCCAGCCAACCCATTTGGCGCTGCCGACTGAGCACTGACTCATCGGCATCACTGTGCAGATGGAAGCGTCTGCCTCCGCGTTCCTTGGCGATATAACAGGCCGTGTCCGCAAGCGTTATCAGTTTCTCGCGACTGTACTGCCCGGGCTGAAACTGCATCGCACCGATACTGGCCCCTATATCGAACTTGCGCTCTTCAAACACGAACTGCAGCTGATCGAAATGATGGCAAAGCCTTCGCAGTTGCCGTAAAAATTGTTCGCCACCTATTCGCTTCCAGACAATCACGAATTCATCACCGCCAAAGCGACATAGCACCTGGGCATCGGGGGCGGCAACCTGCAACAGACTGGCCACGCGCACCAGCAGCGCATCGCCGGCCGCATGACCACAGGTGTCGTTGACTACCTTGAATTGATCGAGATCAATGAAACATATCCCGCACTCCGGGCTATCAGTACCACCTGGCGAGTTGACTCCGGCGAGCAAACTGGCCAGACCACGACGATTCCAAAGGCCGGTTAATTCGTCGCGTGAAGCCTGATGGTGCAACTGGCGGTTGAGTTCATCGGCCTCGAGTATCTTGCGTTTGAGACTGCGGTTGGCATTGGCGAGTTTCTGTGCCGCGGTACGTCTGTGGCGCATGTGATAACGCAGCAGTAACAGAAACATCAAACTACCTGCCAGCAACCCGCAAATGGCCTGCACGAGACGATCGGTCGACCAGCTCTCCAGCTGCTGTTGCTGCAGCATGATGTCGCGATTGAGATTAAAGCTATCCAGCAGCAGCGCTACAGCGTTGTCCTGCACCTTGGCAAGTGTTCGATAAATTTCAAGATAGCTCTGGTGATCTCCTCGAGCCAGGTTCGGTATTTTCGCTTCAATTTCATCGAGCAGATCGGTGGTCACCCGCAATTGCCTGATATTGCCGCGAATCTTTTCAATCAGCTCCGGCGGTACAACACTTAAGCCATCACCAGCAGTGACCCCGGCGCCAAAGTTGATGTCTAACACGTTAATCCGACTGTAAAAAACATCGAAACGTTTTTGCACATCGGCGATAGTGAGTTCATCATCGAGATGCACATAGCGGCTTACAGCGTCGAGAAACCGGTGATAATCCAGATAAAACGCTGTGTTGTGCCAGACGGGCTCGTAGTGGGTGTAACGTATTGCGCGCTGCAATTTATCGACTTCAAGCTGTTTGGCGAAGAAAAACCATGCCGACAAAACCAGCGTAACGATCGACGCCACATACCCCAGTGCCAGCAAGCGCCCCTTGAATACCGAAAAGACTCGCACCTATTGCGAAACCAGCGTATGCAATTGCCAGATCATTCGCGAGTTCAGCACTTCCGGAGATATGTCCGGACGATTGTCGTTGGCGTACAGCAGCCAGATTGGCCCTTTGTTTTTCATACTCAAACGCTCGCCGTCCTTTGCAACGGCAAACAGCGTGTCGTATTGGACCAAATCAGAAAGCGGTATCAATACTTCATAATCATCATGCGCGATACCTTGTAAATATGCGCCTGAAATACCCAGAAATTCGACAAGCTCACGCCCTGACACACCCTCGTACTCGGCGCTCTCGGTCCAGTCAGTGGTAATGGTTCGAGTAACAAAACCAATCTCGGCCAACAGGGCGTAATCGAGCCTGGCACCTGAATTGCTGTTGCGTACATCAACCTTCCCTTCAACGCTGAGCAATACCTCGCCTGTCGGCGTACCCAGATCGCCGGCAACTGATAACACTGGCAGCCACAATACCGATAGCAGCAACGCGAGCAAGCGCCAGCTGCGAGGTTGCCGCCTGGTTCCTGAATTGACCATCACTTTTCCTTGTCATTGTGTTAGCTGGCAATGGTTTCCTGGCTGGCACCGACCGAGCAGGCGTCGATCGACAAACGCAGCTTTCGCGCTCTGAGTATTGCTGTTACCGTGCACCGGGATTAAAAGCACGCCCAAGCCCGCCAACTGCCACACCCTGTGCTACACCAAAAAACATGACAAATAAAAGTAGTACATATTTCAAAACTTTCCGGACCGCGTCGGTTCAATCAGACAAACTGTCGCTGCACACAGCTACATGAGCGCCCCTGCTGCCGAGCGGGTGTTCCTGGATCGCCGCACACCACCAACGCTTCTAACACTGGTGCTGGTGGCAGCACTGTCGGCGCTGTCGATGAATTTCTTTCTACCCTCGCTGCCGGCCATGGCGAGCTACTTCGCGGTTGACTATGCGGTGATGCAGCTCGCGGTGTCGGCCTACCTTGGCGTCACTGCGGTACTGCAGATAATTATGGGGCCACTGTCAGATCGATTCGGGCGCCGCCCGGTTATGCTCGCGGCGCTGATCATATTTATTGCCGCGACCACCGCCTGTGCGCTGTCGACTGATGCCAACTGGTTTTTGTTTTTTCGCATGGTGCAGGCTGCCGTTGCCACCGGCCTGGCACTGGCGCGGGCGAGTGTGCGAGATACGCTCGAACCGGCCGCCGCCGCGAGCATGATCAGCTATGTGACGATGGGCATGGCTGTCGGGCCAATGATTGGCCCGGCCATTGGCGGCTTACTGGAACAACTTTTTGGCTGGCAATCAGCATTCTGGACACTACTGGCGTTCGGCTTTGCCGCGCTGGTGCTGGTGTGGTTCGATATGGGCGAGACCAACTACAATAAAACCGCGAGCTTTGCCGATCAATTCCGCCAATATCCCGGGCTTTTCGCGTCGCGACGGTTCTGGGGCTATGCACTGACGGCTGGCTTCGCCTCGGGCTCTTTCTTTGCCTTCCTCGGTGGCGCACCGTTTGTCGCCAGAAATATTCTCGGCATCGGCCCGGCGAGCCTGGGGTTCTACTTCATTTTTATATCGCTGGGCTACTTCATCGGCACCTTCATATCGGCACGATTAACCGTGCGGGTTGGCATGAACAACATGATGTTGCTGGGCAGCTTCATCGCATCGAGCGGGCTGATTATCAGTTGCCTGCTGTTTTTCGGGGGCACGATGCACCCGATGGCACTGTTTGGCCCAATCACACTGGTGGGCGTGGGCAACGGCCTGACCATGCCTAGTGCCAATGTCGGTATGCTATCCGTTCGCCCTCACCTGGCTGGCAGCGCATCCGGCCTCGGCGGGGCGTTGATGGTCGGTGCCGGAGCAATTTTATCCGCCACAACCGGGGCGCTGATGGGTCACGGCTGGGGCGTGTGGCCGCTCTTGTTTATGATGCTTGCATCGTCGATCGGCACCAGTCTGGCGGCCTGGTATGTGATTGCCGTTGAGCGGATCAACGGCCCGCTCGAAATAGCCAAGGCCGACGGTGCGGTTTAACTCACCGGTGAACCAATCGCCGCCAGGCCGGCCCTGGCAACCTCCATGTCATCGGAATAGTGTGCTCCCGATACACCGATAGCTCCGATAATCTGGCCATCTTCAATAATGGGATAGCCACCGCCGAAGGTCACCAGCCGGGGCACGGCTGGCAGGCCGGTTTGCAGCGGAGGATCGTTTTTTATCATGTCCCATAGTGCGTGAGTGGCACTACCAAGGCTTGTACAGGTGTAGGCCTTGTCGCGCGCAATACCGAGTGTCGCCTGTGATGCGCCATCCATTCGCATGGATAATTTTTCAATGCCGCTTTCATCGCAAACCACGATGCTCATCGCGAAGTCCAGTTGCCGGGCTTTGGCCATGGCACCCTGCACGGCCAGCAACGCTGATTCAGCACTGATACTGAGTTTTTTAAAACTGGTCATTTTTTCTCCTGCGTGGGCGATTCGATCGATTCGGGTTCGGTCAGGTTCAGCGCCGGGCCGGCGACCCTATACGGCGCCCCAGCGCATGGGCTTCGCCCAGAGCCTGCGCCAGCCGACGGGGCGAAAAAGCATCGCCGATAACATGCACGTGATCCTTGCTGGCACCATTGTCGATTAGCTGCACGGCCAGCTCACCATTGGCGGTGGCCGCACCGGCCCAAACGACTGAGGCTACCGATTCAAGCCATCGCTCGCGACCGGTTAAATAGTGTTTTACCAATACGCGACCGCGCTCGACTGCGGCAACGTAACTGTTGGGCACGGCGCGCCCGGCATTACGATCCAGCTGGCGCAACAGATTGATTCGCGACACCATCGGCACCTCGCGACAGATTTCAAAAAACCGAGTGACCACAATCGGCACTTTGCCCAGCGCGATCGCACTTTCAATCAGCATGGCTGTCCAGTAGTAGCCATCTTCATCCATGATGACGATATGATCGCCGCCGATTTGCCGATCGGGGGTAATCGGCCCGTCGCAGCTGAATACCGGCACGCTGCCATCCTGCGGTAAGTCGGGCACGCCTGAACGGGCGCCGGCGGCAATAATGATTTCATCCGCCGGCATTGATTCAATAAGCTCGGCGGTGGCTTCAGTGTTGCACTGAAGCTCGGCACTGCTGTTGCGCACCTGCGGAATGAGGTAGTCGAGCAGGTTTTTCATTTCCTCGAAAAACGGCACTTCGTGCACTCGCGTCAAACGGCCACCCGGCTGCGACTCGCGCTCCAGCAGCGTGACGGCGTGGCCGCGACTGCTGGCCACTCGCGCCGCCTCAAGCCCGGCAGGTCCGGCGCCGACGATCAGCACCTGGCGCGAAAACTCGGCGCGATCACGCTCAAGCTTCGGCCACAGGTGTGCGCGTCCGGCCTCCGGGTTGGTCGCGCAGGCAATCGGCTCGCCTGCTCCAATCCAGGCCCAGCACTGATTGCAGGCGATGCAGCGCCGAATTTGATCCACCTTGCCACTCTTGGCTTTGGCAGGCCATTGGGGATCGACGATCAAGGGCCGACACAGACCCACCATATCCGCCTCGCCAGCGGCAATTACCGCCTCTGCCTGCTCGGGCCCCGGCATGCGGGTGGACGCCACCACCGGCACCTCGCCGCAAACCTGCTTAAACTGTGCATGCAGCGAACGATAGGCCATGATCGGCTCGTGGCGATCCGGCAGATGAGTTTCGATTGAATTGAAGTTGCCCTGCGACAGCGAGAGGTAGTCGATCAGTCCGTCATCGACAAACTGCCTGGCGATATCGAGCGTATCCTCAATGCCCAGGCCGTTGTCGGTGAACTCCTCTACCCCCATGCGATAGCCGACAATTCCACGCCCGATTCGCTGGCGCGTGCGCTGCAGAATTTCGGTGGCAAACCGCAGCCGGTTATGCCGTGTGCCGCCCCACTCATCGCTGCGTCGATTGGTGTACGGGGATACGAATTGCTGGATTAGATGGCCTTGCGCACCGTGAATTTCGACGCCATCCATACCGGCTTCGATACAGTGCACTGCACAGCTAACGTAGGTCTCGATGGTGTCTTCGATCTCGCGACTGCTGAGCTCATGCGGCACGCCGCCGGATCGCGGACAGGCAATCGCCGATGGGGCCACGGCATAGGGGATGACCCGCGAGGCCAGATGCTGACGCCCGCCCATATTGAGCTGCCCGATCAGCAGCGCCCCTTTACTGTGGCAGGCATCGCTGATCTGGCGCAGACCATCGATCGCGGTTCGATCGAAAATCACCAGCGCACCGGGCCCAAACGGATCGTGCGGCTGGGTGCGCAGTGCCTCGGTAACGATGGTACCGACCCCGCCGGCCGCCAGTTCGCGATAAAACGCCAGCACCCGTGGGCCGACGCGATTGCCATCGGCCAGATTGGCGGTGGTCGCCACCCGCATGATTCGGTTTTTGGCCGTGCGTGCGCCAATCTGCAGCGGCGCGAACAGATGCGGAAAATGCGGATTCGCAGCTTCTGCATGCGCTGCGTGAGCGGCGCCCGCCGAATCTTTCGCCTGTCCTTCCGCCACGGTTTAGCCTCTATTTAATATGAACGCGGCAGACCCAACACGTGCTCGGCCACGTAACTCAGGATCAGATTGGTTGATATTGGCGCGACCTGATACAACCTCGCCTCGCGAAACTTGCGTTCGATATCGTACTCTTCGGCAAAACCAAAGCCGCCGTGGGTCTGAACGCAGGCCTCGGCAGCCGCCCAGGACGCATCGGCGCACTGCATCTTGGCAAGATTGGCCTCCTCACCGGGGTTCTCGCCCATTTCATACAGCCGAATAGCTTCGCGCAGCATCAGCTCCGAGCTGCGCATCTGCGAATAGGCCTGGGCGATCGGAAACTGTATGCCCTGATTCTGGCCGATCGGGCGGTTGAACACGCTGCGCTCACCGGCGTAGGCGGCTGCCTTTTCAATGAACCATTTGGCATCGCCCACACACTCGGCGGAGATCAGAATGCGCTCGGCATTCATACCGGACAGAATGTAGCGAAAGCCCTTGCCTTCCTCGCCGATCAAACTGTCTTTCGGCACCGGCATATCGTCGAAAAAGACCTCGGTGGTCGCGTGGTTCATCATGGTGCGAATGGGCCGAATCGTCAGTGATTTGCCACGTACCTCGCGCATGTCGACCAGCATCACTGACAGGCCATCAGTCTTTTTTGCCACCTGATCGCGCGGTGTGGTGCGACACAGCAACAGCATTAAATCGGAGTGCTCGGCGCGCGATGTCCAGATCTTCTGTCCGTTGACCCGATACTGGTCGCCCTCCAGTCGCGCGGTGGTGCGCAGTGCCGTGGTGTCGGTACCGCTGGTGGGCTCAGTGACACCAAAGGCCTGCAGGCGCAAACTACCATCGGCGATGCCGGGCAGATAGCGTTGCTTCTGCTCCTCTGAACCATGCCGCAACACCGTGCCCATGGTATACATCTGCGCGTGGCAGGCCGCGGCGTTACAGCCATTGCGATGGACCTCTTCAAGAATTGCGCAGGCGGCTGAAATCGGCAAACCCGAGCCCCCGTATTCCTCGGGGATCAGCACGCCAAGGAAGCCGGCCTCAGTCAGAGCCTGAACAAACTCGGTTGGATAGGCCTGCTCGCGATCGCACTTGCGCCAGTACTCGCCCGGAAAATCTGCGCACAGTTTCGCGACATTTTCGCGAATTTCGGGATGCTCGACTTCGTATTTCATGTTGGATTCCATGCGTCGACAGTGTTTTCATCTCACCACCAACGATACTCGATTGCCCGCTTAACTATGATCAAAACCCCATCGGCCGGGCGACAACCGATAGCGACAGGTTACCGCGCCTGTTTGCGCGACACCAAGCGTGATTTGCGTTCTCGTCACAGACAATGATAATGTTCAAAAAAACAAAATGCATCGATAGGCTCCATAGCAAAATTTTATGCCCCTGAAATGGATCTAAAGCAGCTTAAGACCTTCATCTGTGTGGCCGAGGCCGGCTCCCTGAGCAGAGCCTCAGATCGCCTGCGCGTCGCCCAGCCCGCGCTGTCGCGGCACATCAAGTTGCTGGAATCAGATATCGGCGTTGAGTTGTTTGTGCGCCACGTTCGGGGAATGGACCTCACTGAACCCGGCAAGGAGTTGCTCAGCCGGGTGTCCGGCCTGGTTCGCCAGCTCGATCAGTCTGTGCAGGATGTTCAATCGATGCGCAGTGAGGTGAAAGGCAATGTCGCGATTGGCCTGATGCCCACGGTAACCAGTGTGCTCGCCGTGCCGCTGGTGGAACGAGTCGACCGCGAATTGCCGGATGTGAGCCTGCGCCTGGTTGAAGGCTATTCAGGGCACCTGGTGGAATGGCTGCAGCGCGGGGATGTCGATATTTCATTCCTGTACGGCCCCTCGGCCGACTTCCATCTACGCAGCCTGGAATTGCTCTACGAACCTATTGCGCTGGTGAGTCCACCGGGCTTTTTTCCAAAATCGCAAACCGATGTCACGCTGGCAGAGGTGGCCAAACTGCCGCTTGCACTGCCCAGTCACCCGCACGGCATGCGGATTGTGCTGGACGCAGCCTATGAAAAGGCTGGTATCAAACTGACACCGGCACTGGTGGGAGATTCCTACCACGTACTAAAATCAATCGTCGGCGGCGGCGTGTACCACACGCTGTTGCCGATGTCCGCCATTCAATCTGAAGTGCGCAGCGGGCACGTTGAAGCGCGCGAGCTGGTGTCACCCACGGTCAATCGCCAGTTGATACTCGCAATGCCGTCGGACCGCACCAACACCCGCGCCACTGACGCCGTGGTGGCAATCGTCAAGAAGGAAATCAGTCGCATGATCAAGGATGGCGACTGGGCGGCAGTGGCCGCATCCGATCTCACCCAGGTACACTGAAAACTCACCCGATCATGGCCAGCAAAACATTCGAGACGCTGCAAATCAGCGACCCTGCAGCACACGTACAACAAGTAAGCTTCAATCGCCCGGAAGCGGCCAACGCGCTGAATACGCAAATGGGCCTGGACACCATGCACTATTTCGAAGCGCTGGCGCTCGACCCCGGCGAGGTGCGCTGCGTTATTCTGACCGGCGCCGGCGACAAGGCATTTTGCGCGGGCGGTGATCTTAAAGAGCGCAACGGCATGAGCGATCAGGCCTGGGGCCGGCAACACGTTATTTTCGAACGCATGGTGCGCGCGATCATCGATTGCCCGACACCCGTGATCGGTGCGGTCAATGGCGCGGCCTACGGCGGCGGTTGCGAAATCGCCGCGGCTGTCGATTTTCTCTATGCAGCGGAACACGCCAGGTTTGCCCAGACTGAGACGCGGCTGGGTATCATCCCCGGTGCCGGCGGCACCCAGAATCTGGCCCGTGCGGTCGGTGAGCGACGTGCCAAGGAACTGATTCTGTCTGCGCGCCCTTTCAGCGCTTCAGACGCTTTGCAATGGGGCCTGGCCAATGCTGTGTTTCCGCTCGACAGCCTGCTCGAAAACGCGCTGGCCAGCGCCAGCGCCATTGCGGCCAATGCGCCTATCGCTGTGCGCCAGGCAAAGCAGGCCATCCATCGCGGCCTGCAGATGTCACTGGCGGACGGACTGGCGTTTGAAATTGAAGCCTACAACCGCGCTGTACCCACCGCCGACCGCCATGAGGGCGTACTGGCGTTCAACGAAAAACGCGCGCCGAATTTTCGCGGCGAGTAATACTGATCTACTGCGGTTCAGCGTAAAATCAACCTGGCACCCTTATCCGCCACCATCATAGTTGCGGCGTTGGTGTTGCCAGACGTCACGTTCGGAAATATCGACGCATCGATCACCCGCAACCGCTCTACCCCGTGAACGCGAAGTTCTGAATCCACAACCCCGAGACGCTCATCGCGATTCATCGCACAGCTGCCGACCGGGTGATAGACCGTATCGGCGCGCTGGCGAAAATCAGCCAGTATGTCTTCGTCGCTGGTGCACGCCGGAGCAGGTGCGGTCTGCTGATCGATGATCGCGCGCAGCGATGCCGTTTGCGCCAGCCGCCGCAGATAGTGACAGCCGGCGAGCACGGTATCGAGGTCGTCGGGGTGACTCAAATAATTCGGCTCGATGACCGGTGCACTGCGCCAATCCGGATCACTTATTCGCAAACGCCCGCGGCTGCGCGGACGACAGGGTTGAAACGACGTGAGAAAACCGGACCACGGCTCAAGATCCACCTTCGCTCGCCCGGCTACCTCGCGCTTGCTATAGCTGGCTGGTGTGAAATACAGCTGCAGATCGGGTGCGGCGAGGTCAGCCGCAGAACGCACAAAGCCACCGGCCTGGTTAATGCTGAGCGACAGCGGACCGCGGCGGGTAAAAAGATATTGCAACCCGGCGCGCAGCCTGCCACTCCAGCTGCCCAATTGATCATTTAACGTGGGCAGATTACTGCGATACAGGTAGCTCACCGCAATGTGATCCTGCAAGTTCCCACCGACATTGGCATTGGCCTTCACCAGCGGAATATCCATTTGTTGCAACAGTCCGCCCTCGCCTATTCCGGAGCGCTGCAGCAACAAGGGAGAACCGATGGCACCGGCACACAGGATGACTTCAGCCCGGGCTCGCAAATGCCGGGGCTGCCCGCGGCTGATACAGTCGACCCCGGTCGCACGTTTGCCATCGAAGGTGACACTCGTGACATCGCAGCCACACATCAGGTGCACGCCCGCGCGCTTTAACGCCGGGCGCAGAAAGGCGCGCGCGGCGGACATGCGTCTGCCATCGCGAGTGTTTATTGAATAGCGCCCGAAGCCCTCAAAAGAATCGAGATTGAAATCGTTGGAGACGCTGGTTTGCATGTCGCCGGCCGCCGCCAGAAAGTGATCACACAAGCTGTGCAACTGACCACCCACATCATTGACATGCAGACGCGGCCAGTCATTTTGTGGCTCGCCAAGACGGGTTTCCAGCCGTTCAAAAGCCGGTGCAACATCCGCCGCCGACCAGCCCGGGTTACCGGCCTGCGCCCAGTCGTCGAAATCGCGATCGGCGCCCCGCACATAGACCATCGCATTGATTGACCCCGAGCCGCCCAGCACTTTGCCGCGCGGCCAGAAGCTGCGGCGATGATTCAACCCCGCACAGGGTTCGGTTTCATAGCACCAGTTGACTGCCGGGTCGTCGTAGGTTTTGGCGTAGCCAATCGGCAGCTGAATCCACAACCGCCGATCAGAGCCTCCGGCCTCAAGCACGGCGACAGTGTGCCTGCCGTCGGCACTGAGCCGCTCAGCCAGCACGCAGCCGGCCGAGCCCGCGCCCACAATAATGTAATCAAATTCCAGCGTGTTCACTCGTGTATCTTACGCAAACCAGAGCCCGCTGCCGAACCGGGAACCACATGGATACGACCATCACTTAACACCAGCGCACGGCAAACTTACAGGCGCTACACTTGCGCCATCCCACACAGCAGCGGCACCGGCAACATGTCAGCAAACACTATATGGATCGACGCAGACGCCTGCCCCAAAGTTATCAAGGAGATTCTCTACCGCGCAGCCAACCGCAAATCGATCCCGTTGGTGCTGGTGGCAAACCAGGCGCTGCAAACGCCCCGCTCGGCGTACATCAGTGCGGTGCAGGTAGCGGGCGGTTTTGATGTCGCCGACAACTACATTGTTCAGCACGCCGTCGCCGGCGACCTGATCATCACCGCAGATATCCCGTTGGCTGCGGAACTGGTGGCCGCCGACTGCATGGTGATAAACCCGCGTGGCGAGCGCTACAGTGAAAGCAACATTCGCGAGCGACTGAACATGCGTGACTTCATGGATACGCTGCGCTCCAGCGGAATCGACACCGGTGGCCCGGCGACCCTGAATCAAACTGATCGACGCCACTTTGCCAACCAGCTCGATCGATGCCTGGCGAACTGGTAGCCGGGGTAAAACCCCGCACGCCAATAATGACAATTCGGTAAGACAAATGGCGGGCGCGATGATAGTCGCACCGCAAGTATGGCGGTACAATAGAGCGCTTTGAGATTCAGCCCGTTTGCGAAACAGCAGGCTGCGGGCCCGGCTCTACGCGGAACTTTACAGATTTACACGGGTCAACCACGACGCGAGATTGATAACATCGGGATGCGCGTTGCCGACTGTTTTCCTGACCCTGCGAACTTAAGTAACGGCAGTGCGTCGACGATGCGAGCTGCATTGCTGGTTACCGTTGATCGAGCACCTGATTCCAACTGTCGCCGAGGCCCGACGCCATTGACAAGCAACTGTATCCCAGAGTTTCAGATGTCCCGGGCGTTGCGGGCATCAACTGTCAACAGTGGCAACCAACAGGAACGATTGAATATGTCGAGTTCTCTTGCGTTTGCCCAAACAGTATCCCGAAGCGTACGTGGTGGAGATTAGTGTCGATGTGCCCATGTAACCAAGAGCAAACAGCCAGGCGGTCCGTGTGAAGGAATCTCCCCGGCTCGTACCCTCGCCCTCCGTCACGGCCGACTACGCCACTGTGCGCAAGCGCCCTGCGGCAAAGCCCGTGACCGGCAGACTGCGAATGGACGGGCGCTTCAGCAGCATTGTGCTGGTTACTGCCTACATCCTCGACAGTCTGCGCATGCTCACCGCACCGTGGCGCTTTTTTCAGATTAACGCGCACCACTTTTCGCAGCACAAGGGCATCTATTCCAAGCTCGCCATCGACCACATGATTCCACCCAAGTGGCGTCTGCAGCAATGCCCGATGGCAGACGGCTACCTGCCACCGAGCTATCCGGTGTTCGTTAAACCCGAGTGGGGCGAGAATGGCCAGGGTGTCGTCAGGGCGGACAACCAGGAGCAATATCAGCAAATTGTCAATTCGCTGGTGCATGCCGATCGCCAACATATTGTGCAACAAGCCGCACCCGGTGCACGCGAATTCGAACTCTATACCGTCTACGATCGTTCGGACAAACCCCTGTTAGTGACTGTCACTGAAGCCGTCAACGACGCGCATCAATACCCGGTCAACAGTATAAAAAATGGCAGCACGCGCTACCTCGACATAACCGGTCAGTTCAGCAGCGAGCAACTCGATCAACTGGCAAGCTTCAAACGCGAAATCGGTAAATTCGGCGTCTCTCGCGTCTGCCTGCGCGCGAATTCGATCGGCGACCTGCTCGCCGGCACGTTTCACGTCGTGGAGTTGAACCTTTTCACGCCCATGCCTATCAACCTTATGGACATGCGCTACTCACTGGGTCGCCAATTGCGATTCATCGGGCGTGTCGCTCACGCGCTGGCATTGGCCACAAGAGCGCTCGACGACGAGCGATGCACGGGTCCGGTATTCAGCCGCATGATGATGTACAGTCATCGCCGAAAAACCGATCGTATTACAAGCCGACTTCATGAAAAAACTGAAAAAACTGCTGTACGCCGAGATCACCAAAAGGTACATGGCGGGTTGCAGTAACTACAACAGCCTGGATGTTCGCCGCGGCTGTCGCTCCAAGGAACAAGCCAGAGCCAAATTCGAAGAACACAATGTCCCGTATGCCAAAGGTCTGATATTTTTCAGCCCCTGGACGGCACTTCGCTTTGCAGAGGAACACGGCTATCCACTGGTCGTGAAGCCCAATGTCAGCGGATTTTCTCGCGGCAGCTATTTCCCTATCAATAACAAGGCGGAACTCTGGCGGGCCATTCTGCTGGCCAAACTGTGGTGGCCGCGAACCGTGGTTGAGCAATACCTGCTCGGCAGCAACTACCGAGTCCTCACCACCGACACCCGGCTCGCCTCTGTCATTCAACGCTACCCGCCTTTCGTCGACGGCGATGGAACACAAACCATTGCCCAGCTGATCGACACTGAAAATGCCGTGCGTCAGCAGATGCAGCTGCACCCGACTATCTATCCGATCAAAAAGAGCCCCGAAATTGAAAAGTTCCTTGAACAACAGGGCCTGTCATTCGATTCGGTTGTGGGTGCCGGTGAGCGCATTCACCTCTTTCACCGCGTAGCCCTGGCGCCCGGTGGCGTGGTTGAAATTGTCGACCAGGCCAGCATTCCAGAGGTCAATCGCAAACTGTTCATCGATGTGGTGAATATGTTCGGCGCACGTGTGCTGGGTATTGATGTGATCTTCGAAAAAGGGATCGAAGTGCCGTATACCGAACAACGATGCATTTTTCTCGAAGTCAATTCACGCCCCTACATGACGATGCACGAGTTTCCACGTTACGGCGAGAAAGAGGATCTGTCGGCCTTCTACGCCGAGATGGAAAGCTACGAATTGATCGACGCTGATACCTACTGACGTACTGCAAAACTTTGAGAATGACGTTATAAAAGCCGGTATGGAACTGGCGCGCATTGATAAACCGACTCATTCCTGCCGGATAAGCTGATGCCCGGCAATCCGCCTGTCTACCGCCTGGGGTTACCCGCGTGGGCATTTCCCGGCTGGAAGGATCGCTATTTTTCCACCCGGCCGTCCGCATTGGCAAGCTACGCGTCGGTGTTCGATATAGTCGAGGGCAACACCACTTTCTACCATATCCCCGATCACAACAGCGTCGCGCAATGGCGGGCGGCGCTGGCCAACTCGGACCTGTGTATATCATTCAAGTTACCCAGAACCGTCACCCATGAAAGACGTCCGGACCTTGAACAACTGAAGCTGTTCTTTCAACGTATCGCCCCATTGGAGGAATCGATTGGCCCGATTCTCCTGCAATTCCCCGCTCGCATTGCCCCGCGCCACTTGCCCGCGCTGGACAAGCTTTGCGAACAACTCCCGACTGAACATGATTATGTGCTGGAAATGCGCCATCCGGACTTTTTCTCACAGCCCGAAATACTGGAACCGTTGCTGGAAAAGTTTCACTTCGGACGCGTGACCATGGATACGCGCGCCATCTTTCAGGGCAACAGGTATCATCCGGAAGTACTCAATGCATTGCACGATAAACCCGATCTGCCCGTACTCGATACGGTCTATTCGAAATCTGTTTTTGTGCGCCTGATGCTGCATCCGGATATTGTCAGCAACGAGCCCTACATTCGCGAATGGACTAAACGCACGGCGGGCTACATAAGCGCCGGCTACACCACCAATATACTCATCCACTGCCCCAACAATCTGCACTGTCCGCCGCTAGCAGAGTACTTTCACAAAACACTAATGACTCGTGCAGACATGCCGACACTGGAACCTTTGCGTTCGTGGCC
>CAKZSB010000395.1 GCA_937920585.1 uncultured Granulosicoccaceae bacterium
ATACCGTGCAGGTCTGTTGTGTTACCCCATCGCTGCAGTGCGGCAAACACCTGATCAACTTCGTGCCACAAAAATCCACTGCTGACGCTGTGGGCGAATGGCTTGTCTCCTGTGTCGGTGTGTGATGACGAATGGACTTTACTGAGCAGTGTTTTCTGGCCGCGCATGGCAGCCAGGGCAGGTGGTGTCGCACTTTCCAGTTGCTCCTGCTTAATCACAACTTCGATTGAATCAATCAGAGCAGTCAGTGCCGGCAGATCATCGGTGTGTTCGTGCAGATTGTCCGCCAGGCAGAACGCATGAAAATTGATACCGGCGTGCCGATAATCGCGCACCCGGCTTGCGATAGCGGGATCGGCAATATCCTGCAGGGGCACGCGGACCTGATTGATGCCGGTCTGCTGCAGCCGCATCAGCGTGTAGTCATTGCGCGCTCGCTTGCGGCTGAACTCCTCCATCGGGCCGTTGTAAGGCAGGTCGACAGATTCATACCAGGCGTGACGCAGGTGCACGCTGAACGATTTGGCAGAAGTGGTGGAGGCTTTGTAAAGCGGAGTGCTGGCAGTGCTGTCCCATTGTGTGCCGTTGGTAGGAATCAGTGTCGGTTTGATCGAGTCGCCGGACACATCAACGAGGGTTATGCAAAACTTTCCAATATCATTGCGACCGTATTCGCTGCAGGGATCTATTCTGTAGAGCTCGGCATAGTCCTGCCGGGTAAAGCTCGTTGGGGGCAGTACGTATAGATCGGTGACGTGGTAGCGGTTGTAGAAATAGTGATGAACGTGGCCTGAAAATACACAGTCTACCTGATGCTCTTTTAGCAAATTCAACAGCCAGCCGCGCGCCGGTTCGGCGATGTTGTCGTAGTGCTCGGCCTCGTCCGGTGAGTGAATGAATGGCGGGTAGTGGGAAAACAGGATTGTGCGCGACGCATCGGATTGCGAGAGCGTTGATTCCAGCCACTGCCGCTGCTGTGTTTCGGTTTGCGTGCCGGTATTCAGTATTGATGAATTGATCACGATGATCAGACAATCGCGTTGGCGAAAGCAGTGATAACTGTCGTTAAAAAAATTTGCGTAGGTAGCAACGCTGTCGTCGCTGGCTGGCACCGCCGGAGAGGCCGGCATGGGTTTATCGCCGATATCGTGATTGCCTGGTACAAAAAGCAGTTCGGGCAGTGGCTTGAAGATCTCCAGTGCTTCGGCACAGGCATCTGCATAGGCCGACATATGCGGCAAGGGGTGCACCATGTCACCGAGGTGAATGACAAATTCGGGGTCTTGTGCGGCGAGTAGCTGGCAGGCGTAACGCGCGCGCTCGTTGGCCAGATCATTGACTGGAAATGGTGATGACTGATCGCCTTGCGGTGCGCGTATGTGAGTGTCGGTGATAATGCCGAAGCGCATATTTTCAGTCATGTTTTTTACCAGCTGTGTGTTGCCATATCAGTATCCCGACAGACAGTATCGTCATAGCCCAGAAGAACAGGCAGATGCCGCTTGAGAAAAATACGCCATAGTCACCTTTTGAAATTAGCAGGGCCTGGCGAAAATTGTCCTCGAACAACGGGCCCAGAATAAAGGCGATGAGAAACGGTGCGGCCGGAATACCAAGCTTTAGCATGCCAAAGCCGAATAGCCCCATGGCGAACATGATACCCACATCGTAAATAGTGTTGTTGACGGCATAGGTGCCGAACACACATAAAATCAGTACAACCGGAAACAGCAAGTGCCTGGGGATGTCGGCGATTTTACTGATGGTTCTGATCGAGATTTTTCCAACGATTAACAGAAAAAGGGAGCTCAGCATAATGCCCATGAAAATTGCGTATATCAGGCTCAGATTCTGTTCGAACATCAGTGGGCCGGGCCGCAAGCCGTGAATCATGAAGGCGCCCAGAATAATGGCGGTGATGATGTCGCCGGGTATGCCCAGTGCCAGCAGCGGAATCATGGTAGCCCCGGCCACGCCATTATTACCGGACTCTGCCGCAGCCACACCCTCGAGCTCGCCCTTGCCAAATTTTTCGGGGTCTTTCGAGTTGCGTCGCGCCTCGCTGTAGGATAAAAACGCTGCCGGTGCGCCGCCGATACCGGGAATGGCGCCCAGCACCACGCCAATCACGCTGCCACGCACGATCGTCTTCAGGCACTGCTTGAGGTCGGCAAGGCTTGCGCCAATGCCCGCGAGTTTGCTTTTTTCTCTGCTGGTTTCAACCGAGACAAAATAGTTGATGATTTCGGGGACCGCGAAAAGCCCGATCAGCACCGGTATAAACGTGAACCCGCTCATCAGGTTGATCTGGCCGAACACGAAGCGATTGGTGCCGTAGATTAAATCCAGCCCCACGGTCGCCAGTAACAAGCCCATACAAGCCGCGGCGAAACCCTTGAGCAACTGCTTGCCCGATACGCCGGCGATGATGGTGAGTGAAAAAACAATCAGCGTGAAAAATTCGGCCGAGCCAAATTTCAGTGCAAAGCTTGCCAGTAGCCCTGCGAATAGAATTAGCGACAGATTGGAGATGAAATCGGCAATGCAGGAAGAATAAAGTGCGATATCCAGCGCGCGCCGCGCCTCGCCGCGCTGTGCCAGCGGATAGCCATCGAGTACCGTGCAGGATGCCGCCACCGTTCCGGGGGTATTAATCAGAATCGCGGTAATGGATCCACCGTATATGCCGCCCTTGTATACGCCCAGTAACAGCAGGATGCCCGTCACCGGTTGCATTGAAAATGTAAATGGCAACACCAGTGCGACAGCCATGACAGTAGTCATACCGGGGATAGCGCCAACCACGGTGCCAATGATTACGCCAAGCAACAGCACCAGCGCGTTGTCGAGTGTTGCGAACAGAGTGAAAGCGGTCGAGAGTGTATCGAGCATGACTACAGCCTGTTCAGCCAGGGTTCCAGTACGCCTGCGGGAATCGGAATATTGGCGACCTTGGTGAAAAACAGGTAGAGCAGCGATGGTACGGTGATTGAAATGGTCAGAATCATCAGCGGCCGACGCTCACCGGCAAGCAACAACAGGCAAGCCAGTGCGAGTGCCGAGCCCAGAACAAAACCTGCCAGTGGCAGCGTCCAGTAAAACACCAGCAGTATGCTGAAAAGCAACAGCAGCACGGCGGATGAGCGCGACTGCTGCGGTGTACTTTCAGCCTCGGTTTGGTTGTGGCCGAGCCAGCGCGTGGCGACAATCAACCCCCCGATGGCGAGCAGACAGTAGCCGACCAGTCGCGGATAGTAGGATGGGCTCAACGCGGCAAACTTGACTTTCTTCGGCTCTACTACACCAAACGGGATCAGTACAAACACGAGCAGCAGCGCCATCAGCATTAGCAGTATGCCGGTGGCAATGTCCCGTTTGTTGGTTGTCCACATAGAATTGCTTAAGCCCGGCTGGAATGCTCGAATTAATAATTGACGATCGTGGGGCCTTGCGTCAAGCTCGGGTCGTGGCGGGCAGATGAAGACCTGACCGCAGCTCAAATATCGATTGATATGGAGGGAAAATGAAACGACTACTCAACCGGCTGGGTGTGGCGGTGGTCACCGGTGCTGCGCTGCTGATGTCGCAAGCGGGGATGGCAGAAGGTTACCCGGAGCGGCCAATCACAATCGTGATTCCGTATGGACCTGGTGGTGCAGCTGATTTGTCTGCACGTCTGCTGGCTGGCAGTGCGCCCAGTTATCTGGGGCAGCCCATATTGCCTGTCAACCGGACTGGCGCTGCCGGTGTCACGGGTTCCAACTTTGTGCTCAACGCGAAAAAAGATGGCTACACCTTATTGTCGGCACGCGTCGGCTCGCAAATGGGTGTACCGGCGATGAACAAAACCATTCCCTATGGCTGGGACGATTTCACCATCATCGGCATGACCGAAATGAACCCCTTCGTGCTGATCGTTGCCGAAGATTCTCCATACAAAACCTTCGCAGATTTTGAAAAGGCGATCAAAGATGGCGCGGAGCTGACTTACTCCTCCGCCGGTGTTGGCACGCTGCTGCACATCGCCACTGCGGTAATGTCGGATGCGATGGGCGCCGACATTGAAAAGCTCACCCACGTTCCCTACAAGGGCGGCGGTAAGGCCCGAACCGCTGTCGTCAATGGTCAGGTTGATTTTTCCTGGGGCAATCTTTCGGCATCGATGGGCGCGCTTGAGGGCGGTCAGTTGCGCGCGTTGGCGGTAACGACAAAAGAACGGTTTGGTGCCATTCCGGACGTGCCGACCGCGGCTGAAGTGGGGTACGGCGCGCTGGAAAAAATTATCGGCTGGAGCGCGGTTTATGGCCCCGCTGAATTGCCCGACGAGGTCGTCGCCAAATGGAGCGATACCCTGCAGCAGTTGAAGGACGATCGCGGCTGGCTGCGGCTGACCAAAGGGCTGGGGAATATCGTCAGCATTCGCAGCCCGGAAGAGACTCGCGCGTTCGTAGAAGAGCAATACGGCGTGTTCGATTCGGCGCTCGAAAAACTGGGCATGACAATCAAATAGGCAGTTTTCACCCGGCCGGCATCGCGCTGGCCAGGGCAGTACCGTCAGGCGTTGCTCGCCGCCAGCGGCGGATGTGTGAGGGGCTGCCTGCCGCGCGACGTATAGATGCAACAGGCCACCCGCAGAAACGAGGCGAAGTTCTTCACCTCGCCGTTTTTCTCCAGCAATTCCTCGTATAACACATTGATAAATCTGGGCGTATTGACGGATTCGGCTTTTGCCATTTCGTCGAGCAGTTGCCAGAATTCGTTCTCGAGCCGGATGCTGGTGACACAACCCTGAATCCGAATCGAGCGCGACTCGGAGTCATAGAGCGCCTCGTCGGCGCCGGTGTACAGATTGCACATTGCCTCGTCCCCGCAAAGCTATTCCCGCGTAGTAACAACATACTACCCGCATTTGGGTGCTTGTGCTTACACTGTCGGCAGGTCTAACAAGATAGCGGGTAGTAATGAGCAAGATCATTCACATGATGGTGCGGGTGCTGGAACTTGATCGTTCGATCGAGTTTTATCGCAAGGCCTTCAATCTACAAATCTCCAAACGTCTCGATTTCACCGATTTCGCACTGGTTTACCTGCGCAACGACGACAACGATTTCGAAGTCGAGCTCACACTTAACCGTGAGCGCACGGAACCCTACGACCTCGGCGATGGCTACGGCCACTTTGCCGTCTGTGTCGATGATCTGGAAGCCGAGCACAAGCGCTTCACTGACGAAGGCCTGCAGCCACGCGATATGGTCAGTTTTGCACCCGATGGCGAACTGATCGCGCGGTTCTTTTTTGTGACTGACCCCGATGGTTATGAGATCGAGGTGCTGCAGCGACACGGGCACTACCAGTAACAACGTTTCAGGCAACTGCCGCGAGTTGGCAGTTGCGCGTGTTTCCCGCCACCAGTAAGGCGGGCAGGTGTTTACCCGGGCACAGCGTTTGAAGTGTCCGGTACAAATCTAATTCCCGGAGGAAAAACGATGCAACAAACCGTGGTGTTTTCTCGTCGAAAATTTCTGAAAACCGGCACCGGTGTGCTGGTGGGCAGTCTGGCATTCAGCCTGGGTAGTGTGTCAACGCCCGCCGTTGGCGACACCTGGAAACTCTCGCTGGAATCGCTCGACTCCGATACCGGCAAGGCGCTGCTCAAGGTGGCGCGCCATATCTTTCCGCACGACACACTCGATGACGCGGTCTACGCCCTGGTGGTGAAGGATCTCGATGGCGCGGCGGCCGACGCAGCCGTTGCTGGCATGCTTAGCGACGGTGTGGCGCAACTGAACGATGATGCCGGTGGCAA
The DNA here is from genome assembly GCA_937920585.1 of uncultured Granulosicoccaceae bacterium. GTDB lineage: Bacteria > Pseudomonadota > Gammaproteobacteria > Granulosicoccales > Granulosicoccaceae > CAKZSB01. Next base: position 5,807 of record CAKZSB010000395.1, read on the forward strand.
CTGGCTCGAAGCCTCGGACGAGGACCAACTGAAACTACTCACAGCACGCGCAGACGGGCCGATGTTCGGCAAGGTCAAGGGTACTGCAGTAGTTTCGCTCTACAACAACGAAATGGCCTGGGAGCACTTTGGCTACGAGGGCGCCTCGTTCGACAAGGGTGGTTATATCAATCGTGGTTTTCAGGATCTGGAGTGGCTGCCACAGCCTTCAGAATCCGCCAGTCCACCGAAAGCGTAGGAGACGACATCATGGCAACAATTGATCTGAACGACGACTCGGCAGTGGTAGTCATTGGCTCTGGAGCCGGTGGCGGAACCCTGGCTAACGAACTCTGCCAGAAAGGCATAAAGACCGTGCTGCTCGAAGCGGGCAGCATGGAATCGACTGAATCTTTCGTCAACGATGAGTGGGCGGCGTTTGGGCAGCTCTCCTGGCTCGACATGCGCACCACATCAGGCGACTGGCGGGTGGCAAAAGATTTCCCCAACCTGCCGGCATGGATTTGCAAAACCGTTGGCGGCAGCACCACTCACTGGGCCGGTGCCAGCCTGCGCATTCAGGAACACGAATTCAAGGCGCTGACCACCTACGGCGAAATTGAAGGAGCTACGCTGATGGACTGGCCGATTGGCCTCTCTGACCTTGAGCCCTATTACGCCAAAGCCGAAGACAAAATGGGTGTTACCCGCACCAACGGTATTCCCGGTCTGCCCGGTAACAATAACTTTATGGCGATGTACGCAGGCGCGACCAAGTTGGGTTATGAAAATTGTCACACCGGCAATATGGCGATCAACAGTCGGCCGCGCAACGGCCGGACTTCGTGTCAGCAACTGGGTTTTTGTTTTCAGGGTTGCAAAATGGGGGCAAAGTGGTCGACGCTGTACACCGAGATTCCCGACGCGGACGCCACTGGCAACCTCGACCTGCGGGCCGGGGCGCAAGTGCTGCAACTGCAACACGGCGACGATGGCAAAGTCAACGGCGTGCTCTATGCCGATAAGGATGGCAATCAGTCGCTGCAAAAGGCACGGGTGGTGTGCGTAGCGGGTAATTCCATTGAAACACCGCGGCTGTTGCTCAATTCAGCGTCGTCTATGTACAGCGATGGCATGGCAAATTCCTCGGGCCAGGTTGGCAAGAATTACATGCGCCACATGACGGGATCCGTGTACGCGGCATTTGATAAACCTGTGCGAATGTGGCGGGGCACCACGATGGCGGGCATTATCACAGACGAAAGCAAGCACGACACCTCGCGTGGTTTTGCCGGCGGATATGAAATGGAAACGCTGTCTCTCGGCTTGCCATTCATGGCCGCGTTTCTCGATCCCGGTGCCTGGGGGCGCGACTTCACCCGCAAGATGGATGAGTATCAGAACATGGCGGGTATGTGGCTGGTGGGTGAGGATATGCCGCAGGAGAGCAATGCGATTACCCTGCACGAATCTGAAAAAGATGCGTTTGGCATGCCGGTACCCAACGTGGAATTCAGTGATCACCCGAACGATATCGCGATGCGTGAACACGCGTTTACACAAGGATCGGAAGTCTATATGGCGGCCGGTGCGAAAGAGGCGTATCGCGTGCCACCGTATCCTTCAACACACAACCTGGGTACGTGCCGAATGAGTGAAAAGGCAGCCGACGGTGTGTGCAATAAATGGGGACAGACTCACGATATCGCGAATCTGTTTATATCGGATGGCAGTCAGTTCACCACCGGTGCGGCAGAAAACCCGACCCTGACGATCGTATCGCTTGCCATCAGGCAGGCGGATCAAATCGCAAAGTTGATGACTGAAAAGTCAATCTGAGGAATTGGCGGTGGGTCGTGACCGACCCGCCGCCATTATGTTGTGACCGGTTGCGTGCGCCCGGATATCGAGCCGGGTAATAAAGCGGCACCCGCAGCGGCGATCAGCGCAGCGGCGGCGAAGATCATATATAACAGTGTAAAACTACCGGTGGCGTCGTAGAGTGCGCCGGCGAATCGCACGGTCAGCCCGCCCACGCCCAGCGCTAATACAAATCGGGCTCCGTATGCCATGGATCGCCACTTGAACGGGGTATATCGTGCTACGAGCATGTTTTCCGCAGCGGCGAAAGTAAGGTTGAAACACAGTGCAAAAAAGAACACGGCAACCAGTGCTGTGCCGCTGAGCGATGTGAGCAACAACAGCGGTGGCAGGGTCAGCAAGCTGAACAATAAATAGATGATTTTTGCGCTGTAGCGATCTGCCAGCCAGCCACCGGCCATACTGGCAAACGATGACAAACCAATGACCAGCCCGGCCACCGCGCCCAGCTGTGTGTAGTTGCCGGCCAGTGCATTGCCCAGTCCACCCTGAAACAGCTTGGGCACGGTGTTCATCAGGCCGGTATAGATCAATCCATTGCAGGCCATAGTCACCAGCAGTATGTAGAACACCCGTCGGTATGAACCCGGCTCTGCAGCGGGTTGTGGTGCACGATCTGTTTTGGTATCGACAACGAGCCCGCGTCGCCAGCAGATCAGTAGTGCTATGCCGGTCACGATCGAGGCAATGCCCGGTGCGATGAATGCCACCCGCCAACTGGCAACATCAATCATCAGGCCGGTGAAAAGTGGCGCCAGCGCGGAGCCGAGGTTGCCAAAAACCCCGTTAATACCGAGTGTCAGGCCCTGCTTTCGGGCGTTTGCCACAAGCCATGCAATGCCGACCGGGTGGTAGATCGATGCGAAAAATCCCAGCGCAGTCAGGCCGACCAGCAATCCGCTTCGCGTCTGTGCAAGGCCAGTCAGCACTGTCGCCACACCGAGGCCGATGAAAAATATTACCAGCATGCCGACCTTGCTCCAGCGATCCGCGAGCCAGCCAGCCGGCAACGCGCAGAACCCGAACAGCATCAGACCTGGACTGGCGAGCCCCAGCATTTCGCCGTAGGGGATGTTGAATACTACAGGCAGGTACAAAACTGCAGTGGCGTACAGAATGGTGAAAACGTGGGTATACAAATGCCCGGTGTTGGAAAACACAATCGCCAGTCGCGATGCCGTTGCAGCATCGAGGGAGGAGTGAGGCTTCGAGGTGGGCTGCAACGTATTGATCGCTATGAACGGTCGTGCCGCATTGTGCCACCCGACGGCTCTGAATAGATAGCGGTTATTGCCTGGCTCGCGCCTGCAGCGGCACAGTGAATCCCGGGTAAGCGTTGGTGCCTAGTGCTCTGACAACACTAAAAATTGGAATACAGTATGCCTTTGATGTGCCGGTTAGGGCCCAGTTCAGCTATCACACCTGGAGTGCGGCACATCAAAAGCCATCCCCTGCGGGCGAGCGTATAAACGGCCATCGCGGCGTTGCGCTCACTCACAATTGAACAACTGGGGCCGCCGAGGTATTCCTCAATCGCACGCCTTGCGCTGACCACTTATCCACTCGCTGTATCCCAGCTTTTAATATTGTCAAAGCACTGGTAACTAT
>CAKZSB010000396.1 GCA_937920585.1 uncultured Granulosicoccaceae bacterium
GGTTGCTCAAGGTGGTCTCCTGGTGGAATGTTATAAAACAATTGGTACATGCGCCTGGCGCTTATGGCCCCTACAACATGCGCCGCGTGCTCGTAAGGGGGATAAGCCTCAGGGCGCATCCACCATTTTCCGAAAATACAAATGGTACATGCGCCTGGCGCTTATGGCCCCTACAATATGCGCCGAGTGCTCGTAGGGGGGATAAGCCTCAGGGCGCATCCACTATTTTCCGAAAATACAATTGGCACATGCGCCTCGCGCTTATGGCCCCTACAATATGCGCCGAGTGCTCGTAGGGGGGATAAGCCGCAGGGCGCATCCACCATTTTCCGACAATGCAATTGGTACATGCGCTTTCAGCTTATGGCCCCTACAATACGCGCCGAGTGCTCGTAGGGGGGATAAGCCGCAGGGCGCATCCACCAACACGCGGCCATCCGCTACGCCAGCGGATGAACGTCACGCCGATCTCGCAGGAATGGATATTCGTTTCTGGCCGTTGCTATCTTCGACTGACAAACTTCCAGCATCTGAAATTGTTCATCGTGTCTGGAAAACGCGATTGGCTGTTGCTGCTCGTCGACCCAGGGCGGTACAAACAGTGACTGCCCGTAGTGCTCGCCGGCGCGGTTCAGGCTGACAAAGTAGATCTGATTTTCCAGCGCACGCGTGATCGCAAAATGGTGCCAGCTGTGAAAAGACGGGTCGCGGTAGTAGGCACCGCTGTGCAGAATAATCTCTACACCGTGATCGACCACCAGCGTGCGGCATAGCTCCGGGGTGCGAATGTCGGCACAGATAATCGGCGCGATCCGAAAGCCGCCAATTTCGACCACGCAAACACTGTCGCCGGGCAAAAAGTAATTCTTCTCTGCCGAGGCGCCAAACTGGGCCAGATAGATTTTGTCGTAGTGGCCGAGCAGATCACCGTCGGCGCCGCAAATCGCCAGACAAATTCGATAGCCGTCTGCGGCGGCGCGGGCAAAGCTGTAGCCGATCGCGACGTTGTGTTTGCGTGCCAGCGAAGAGAAGATCTGATACGACTGGCCGTCGATTGGCTCTGCAAGTGCCGCCAGCCGTTCAAACGACTGCGCTGAGTAGTCGATACTTGAAAGCTCCGGCAACACGACCAGATCGGCGGGCTTCTGCTGCAACGTTGCATCGATGCGCGCCGCCATCCGGTTGAGGTGAGCATCGCGCTGTGCCACACCTGGTGTGGGCGGAATGTCGATCTGGCAGGCCAGGATTCGCAGGTTTACTCGGGAATCGGTCATGCCGGCCAGTGTACCTGTGCGGACGGGTGTCGACTATCGCAGCGACTTTGCACTGGATCGAAGTCGCGCGAGGCAAACCGGGTGGCGCTCGCACTCTAGCCGCTGCAACGGACCCGGTTATAGTGCCGGGTGACGCCGCTGCAGCCGTCGTTGCAGGCTACACTATTCACACCGGCTGCAAGCGCCCGAAAGGCTCCACGCGCCACACCCCGATCATCGCAACCCGAGTTAAGATTCATGGCCAGTTTTCCCGCATCCGCCAAAGTCGTTATTATCGGCCAGGGCGGCATCGTCGGCGCCTCGGTCGCGCACCACCTGATAGAGCGCGGCTGGGACGATATCGTCGGCATCGACAAATCCGCCATCCCCACGGACATCGGCTCGACCGCGCATGCCAGCGACTTCTGCTATGCCACCGCGCACGACAACATGACCTGCCACACCACTATGTACTCCATCGACTTTTACGAGAAGATGGGCCGCTATGCCAAAGTGGGCGGGCTGGAAGTGGCCCGGGTTGGCGATGACGACCGCATGGCCGAGCTGCAGCGCAAAGTCGCCTCCGGCAAAGCCTTTGGCACTAACGCCACGATGATCTCGGCGGCCGAGGCGAAAGAGAAAATGCCGCTGCTGGAAGAAGACCAGATTCAGGGCGCGCTGTGGGATCCGGACGCAGGACTTGTGATTCCGCGCTCCCAGGTGGTCAGCGGCGAGCTGGTCGACGCCGCTGAAAAGACCGGCAAGCTCAAGGCCTTCGCCAACACCTCGGCCACTGGCCTTGATATCAAGGACGGTCGCATCGTAGGTGTTGAAACCACCCGCGGATACATCGCCGCAGAATACGTGGTGGTGTGCGCCGGACTGTGGGGCCGACTGATCGCCGAGATGGCCGGCGAAGATCTGCCCGTGATGCCGGTCGATCATCCGCTATGCTGGTTCGGCCCTTACGACGAATTCGCCAACACCGGCAAGGAGATCGGCTGGCCGTTGCTGCGCGATCAGGGCAACTCGGCTTACCTGCGCGACACCGGCGACCCGAAAACTTCTGAAGGTGGCATGATCGAGTGGGGCTATTACGAGCAGAGCGAGCCGCGTTTGTGCCACCCGCGCGACCTGCTGGAGAAAGAACAGGCGCGACTGTCGCCCTCGCAGCGCGATCTGGAAATGGACCAGATCATGGAACCGCTGGAGCGCGCAATTGAGCTTACACCGATTCTGGCAGAGCTTGGCTACGACGAAAAACGCTCGTTCAACGGGCTATTGCAGGTCACCGCCGACGGCGGTCCTTCGATTGGTGAATCGGCCAATGTGCGTGGTCTGTGGTATGCAGTGAGCGTGTGGGTAAAGGATGGCCCGGGCACCGGCAAGCTACTCGCAGACTGGATGACCGACGGCCGCACCGAGCTCGATCACTTTGGCATAGATGTGTCGCGCTATTACCCGTTTCAGCAGGAAGAACAGTACATCCACGATCGCTGCTACGAAACCGCGTTCAAGATCTACAACCCGGCCGTGCACAATCGCGAACCCTACTCCAAAGGCCGTGGCATTCGCCGCAGCCCCTTCTACGAGCGCGAAGTCGCGCTCGGCGCCCATTTCATGGAAGCCGCCGGGTGGGAGCGCGCCCACGGCTACGCCAGCAACGATCACTTGATTGAAAAGTTTGGCGATAAGGTGCCAGTGCGCGAGCACGAATGGGACAATCGCCATTTCTGGCGCGTATCCAACGCCGAGCATCTGCAGCTGTCTGAAGATGTTGGCATGGTAAATTTATCCCATTTTGCGATTTACGATGTGCAGGGTGCCGATGCCGCCGATTTAATGGAATACGTTTGCGTGGCGAAAGTTGCCGGCGATACGCCGGTGGGCAAAGGTGTGTATACCCACTTTCTCGATCACGCCGGTGGCGTGCGCGCCGACCTGACCGTAATTCGCATGGCCGATGATCACTTTCGCGTGATCGACGGCGGCGATTCGGGTAATCGCGATTTTATCTGGCTCAAGCGCATGGCTGATGATCGCAAGCAGACTAATCTTGCGATCACCGATCGCACAGAAGATTTTGCCTGCGTAGGCCTGTGGGGCCCGAATGCGCGATCAACACTTGAGAAAGTTGTATCCGACGCGAGCGCGGTAAGTCAGCAGAATTTTCCGTTTGCGGCAGTCAGAACGCTTGAGATCAATGGTGTCAAAGTCTTCGCTTTTCGCATTTCATACGTGGGTGAACAGGGCTGGGAGCTGCATTGCGCTTATGACGACGGGTTGCCGGTTTGGGACGCGTTGGCGGCACAGGGCGTAACCCCGATTGGCGTTGAAACCTACGCTAACAGCCGACGGATGGAAAAGAGCCTGCGATTGCAGAATGCAGATCTTTTAACCGAATACAATTTGTATGAAGCGGATCTGGCACGCCCGAAAGTCAAAGCCGCCGATTTTCACGGCAAGGCGGCGTATATGGAACAGCGAGAGCGCAAGCACCAGCCGGCCATGCTGTGCACACTGTCCATGGACGATAATGTCGATAGCAATGGTGTGGCGCGTTATCCGGTCGGCACCTGCCCGATCATGGATCCGGAAACTGGCGACACACTGATCGACTCACTCGGTCGGCGCTCGTATACCACCAGTATTGCCTATGGTCCAACGATCGGCAAAAACATCGCGCTCGGTTACTTGCCGCACGAGTACTGCCAGATCGGTCGTGAGTTATTGATCGAATATTTTGGCGAGCAGTATAAGGTTAGTGTAGATGCGGTGGGCTATCAGCCGTTGTACGACCCGGAGAATTTAAAGCCGAAATCGTGAATGAGTGGTGCGTGGGAGGAGATCTGCGAACAGTCGTGCGGGGAAACTTATCCAGTGCCAGTGAATAAAAGCCCGCTCTGGCTTGTTCGCGGGCCGGGAGCACGACCCTCGCGGCGTGAACGTCGGGTTGTGCAGCACTCCAACGAATCCGCGTTAGGCGACTACTACCAGCGCACCCAGCCCTGCCGAGTGGTGCTCCAGTACGTGACAGTGAAACAGCCACTTGCCAGGGTTGTCGGCGACGAAGGCGAGTTCCATTTTTTGCCGCGGCATCAATAGCGGGCTGTCTACCCAGCGTGGCTCGGTCAGCGGCGTATCGTCAATCGATAACAGTTGCATGTGATGTCCGTGCAGGTGCATCGGGTGCGGGAAGGCGGTGTCGTTGCGCAGTGTGAGTCTGACTGAGGCACCTTTTTTTAGATCCAGCAAAGGTGCCATATCGAGCTTGTGGCCGACCACGTCGTTCATCGCCCATACGTAACCCTTGCG
>CAKZSB010000397.1 GCA_937920585.1 uncultured Granulosicoccaceae bacterium
TGCAGGATTTTTTTATTGATTATCGCCAGACGGCGCTGGCCGATGATGAAATCGTCGCAGCGATTAAGGTGCCAGTGTGTGGTGGTTTTGATCGCGCGCCGGAGCTGAAGGTTTACAAAATCAGCAAACGCCACGACGATGATATATCCGCTGTGTGTGCAGTGTTTTGTGTGCTGATGGAAGGGGAGACAATAGCAGGCTTTCGTGCGGCATTTGGCGGCATGGCCGCGATTCCCAAACGGGCGCTTGAACTTGAAAAATCCCTGCACGGGCAGACCCTGTGCGAGCAAACAATTAAAAAGGGGATCGACGCGCTGGCGGTTGATTATCAACCCATCAGTGATGTGCGCGCCAGTGCGAGCTATCGCAGCCGGGTTGCCGGCAATCTGCTGTATCGCCTGGCTAATGATCTGGCTGACAATGCCGTGGTGAGTGCATGATCGGCGAATCCGCAGCGCACGATAGTGCGCACAAGCATGTCAATGGTGAGGCGCAGTACGTCGATGACCTCGCAGCGCTGTATCAGCCACTCTATGTAGCGATTGGTGGCAGTGCGATCGCCTGTGGCGAAATAACCTCTATTGACCTCGATGCGGTAAGAGCTGCAGAGGGCGTGGTGGACGTGGTGACTGTGGCCGATATACCGGGCCATAGTGACATCGGGCCGGTGTTTCCCGGTGATCCGCTGCTTGTCGAACGTATCATTGAGTTTCACAGTCAGGCAGTGTTTGCCGTGTTGGCGCGCAGTCAGCAGCAGGCAAGAGCAGCGGTGACTTTGGCAAAAATCGAATATCGCGAAGATGAACCGGTACTCGATATCGGAACCGCGATGGAACGCGAGTCCTACGTGCGTCCGCCCTATAAAATTGCACGCGGTGAGGTGCAAACGGCACTGGATTCTGCAGCAGTGCGGCTTGATTCGAAGTTTTCTGTCGGCGGGCAGGAACACTTTTATCTGGAGGGGCAAGTAGCGCTCGCGGTGCCTGGAGAAGATGGCTCGGTGACGCTGCACTCGTCGAACCAGAATCCAACCGAGGCGCAGAAACTGGTCGCCGACGTGCTCGCCCTGCCAATGAATGCGGTGGTGGTGGAAACGCGTCGCATGGGTGGTGGTTTTGGCGGCAAGGAGACACAGGCAAGTGCGTGTTGCTGTCTCGCGGCACTGTTTGCGATTCGCAATCGAAAGGCGGTGATATGTCGCTTATCTCGCGCTGATGACATGCGGATGACCGGCAAACGCCACGGATTTTTGAATCGCTATGAAGCGGGTTGTGATGAGCAGGGGCGTTTAACCGGTGTGCGCTATGTGCTGGCTGGCCAGTGCGGCAACTCGCCGGATCTGTCGGACGCGATTGTCGATCGCGCCATGCTGCACTGTGACAACGCCTATTATATTCCGGCCATCGAAGTTACCGGCCTGCGGTGTAAAACCAATACAGTGTCCAACACGGCCTTTCGCGGTTTTGGCGGGCCGCAAGGGCTGATCGCCGCCGAGGCGTTAATGGATGAAATTGCGTTTAAGCTGAAGCAGGATCCGCTCGATGTTCGAATGCAGAATTTTTATACAGCCGGCGGGCGCGATGTAACGCCCTATCGGCAAACGGTAGAAACGGCGACCATGCCAATAATTGTCGAGCAGCTCGAAGCAGGCAGCGATTATCGCCAGCGCCGAGCAGACATTCGCCGCTTTAATGAAACCAGTACTTACAAAAAACGCGGTATCGCGTTTACGCCGGTCAAATTCGGCATTTCCTTTACTGCGATTCACCTGAACCAGGCCGGTGCGATTGTTCATCTCTACACTGATGGCTCGGTCCACCTGAACCACGGTGGCACGGAAATGGGCCAGGGTCTGTTTATCAAGGTAGCGCAGATAGTTGCAGCCGAACTGGGTGTGTCGGTTGATGCGGTGCGTGTATCAGCGACTCGCACCGACAAAGTGCCCAATACTTCGCCCACTGCGGCGTCTTCCGGAACCGATCTCAATGGTATGGCGGCGCTGGCAGCCTGCAAGGTATTAAAGCAGCGACTGGCTGCGCACGCATCGGGTGTTTTTGGTTGTGATGTCGATGCGCTGGCGTTCGATACCGACGGTGTTCGCGCCGGGCAACACGCGATGAGCTGGCCGGAACTGGCCAACAGCGCCTGGATGGCGCGTGTGTCGTTGTCGGCCAATGGCTATTACAAAACGCCGGATATTCATTTTGATCGCGAGGCTGGCAGCGGGCGACCGTTCTATTATTTCGCCAATGGCGCTGCGGTCAGCGAAGTGTTGCTCGACACACTCACCGGCGAGTGCAGCGTGGTGCGTGCTGATATCGTGCACGATGTGGGGCAATCCATTAATCCGGCAGTGGACATCGGACAGATCGAAGGTGGCTACATTCAGGGGCTGGGTTGGCTGACGACCGAGGAACTGGTGTGGGATGCACGTGGACGCTTGCTGAGTGATGGCCCGGCTACTTACAAGATTCCGGCGATTGGCGATACACCGCCAGTGTTCAACGTTCAGTTACTGGAAAATTCGCCCAATGCCGAGGCGACCGTTTTTCGTTCCAAGGCAGTGGGTGAGCCGCCACTGATGCTGGCGACGTCGGCCTGGTGTGCGATACGTGATGCTATCGCCGCGGTGGACAACTATCAGACTTTCCCGCGCTTGAATGCGCCCGCCACCGCTGAGGAAATTCTGCGCTGCATCGACGACCTTCGAGGCATCTAACTATGGACAACGTAAACGAGGGTGGGTGCTTGTGTGGTGCCATTCGCTATGTATTTAGTGGAGCGCCGTTGTGGACTGGCTACTGCCATTGTGTCAGTTGCCGGCGCAATACGGGTGCGGTGGTTGCCTGTTTTGTCGGTTTGCGCCCGCAGCAACTGGAATGGACGAGCGGGCAGTGTCGCGAATTTGAATCCTCGGCCGACGTATGGCGCGGCTTCTGTGGTGACTGTGGCACGCCGATCAGTTATCGGGCCAGGCGCTGGCCCAACGAAATACATTTGTATGTGGGTACGCTGGATCATCCGGAGCAGCACCCGCCGCGGTTTCATGTCTTTTACAATGATAAAGTGCACTGGTTTGACAGTGCTGATGACTTACCCAGGCACGCGAAAACGTCGCTTGAATAAAGACTAATTTTTAATGGAAAAAAGTATGGGGCGGTACAACTCGGTTGCGATTGCGCTTCACTGGCTCGTTGCAATCGCGATTATCGGATTGCTGGCAGTGGGCAAATGGATGACATCTCTGCCCGAGGCCGATCCGTTGCGTTTTACCGCAACCCAGTGGCATAAATCATTCGGTATTCTGGTATTGGGCTTATCGGTGATTCGGCTGCTTTGGAAGTTCGGTCATCGCAGTCCGCCACTACCCGACCACATGAAGGCATGGGAGCGATTCGCCGCTGCTTCCATGCACCTTTTACTGTATCTTTTAATGTTCTTGCTGCCACTCACCGGTTGGCTGATGGTCTCCGCATCACCGCTGAATCTGAACACGGTTTTATTTGGTGTTGTGCCGCTGCCGCATATTCCGGTTGAGGGCTATGCGATAAGTAAGGAAAACCTTGCCGAGTTGTTTCTCGATGCGCATCATTTGCTGTCGAGTGTGTTGCTTGCAATGGTTATTTTTCATGTGCTCGCGGCGCTGCGTCATCAATTCATGCTGGGCGATAATATTCTCTCGCGCATGGTGATAGGCGAGCAACATCGTCACAGCAAGGATCTTAATCACGGCACGATAGCGGGTTCACTGCTCGCGGGTTTCGGCCTGCTGGCACTCGTTACCTTAACCGGCCAGCGTGATATACCGGCACAGGCAGGCGAGGGTGATGTCGCCAGTGCCGCCAGCCTGCAGGTTGGATTTATTGCCACGCAACTGGGTGAGCCATTGAATGGTTCATTCGATCAGGCACAGGTTGATGTAAAGCTCGACGACGCTGATCCATCGCAGTCGTCTCTGCGCGCCACGGTTGAAACTGCTTCTGCCAGTACGGCTGATTCACAGGTTACGACAACATTGCCCACCGCCGATTGGTTTGCATCCGAACAATTCCCGACCGCTGAATTTGTCTCGAGATCGATAAGGGCGCTGTCTGCAGGTAAGTACCAGGTGGTCGGTGAGATGCGAATTAAGGGCGTGGCAGCGGAGGTAGCGTTCGAGATGGCGGTTGAAGATAAAGTCGCCAGTGGCTCGTTTGAAATCGATCGTAGCGTCTATGGTATTGGTAGTGCCGATCAGGATGAATACGTCGGTAAGATGGTGGTGCTGTCCTTTACCTTTCCGGTCCAATAGCGAGGCGCACTGATGGCCATATTACGAAAAACCAGTCTGGTCGGCCGGGTGGAAAACCTGCTCGTGCATAAAGGGGCCAAAGACGATATCAGCTCGTCGCCGGTTGAGCGGATTCACGCCGGCTTTGACGGGCTGGCTGGCGACTCGCACAGTGGCCTTAACCGGGCATCCTGCGTACGGGTCGCCGAGCAGTATGTGGAGGGTACACAGATTCGCAATACCCGCCAGGTGTCACTGGTGTCGGTTGAGGAGCTGGCGGCGATCGCCGAGGCCATGCAGATTGAACAGATCCAGCCAGAGTGGCTTGGGGCCAATATTTGCCTGGCCGACATTCCGGATCTGACCTTGTTGCCACCATCCAGCAGGCTGATCTTTGCCAGTGGTGCAGCGATTGCTATCGACATGGAAAACGAACCCTGTCGCTATCCGGCAGATATCATCGATTCGCACTACCCGGGCAAGGGAAGGATGTTCGTCAAGTCGGCCATGCAGCGCCGTGGTCTTACCGGGTGGGTTGAGCGCGAAGGGGAGATTTGCGCCGGTGATTCGGTGGCGGTTCACATGCCACCTAACCGGCTGTACCCGATGCCGGATTGGGCTTCAGCCCGGTTTTGATGGCAGTGGCGGGAAAAGTTTATCGAGAAATTCGTGAAACCATGCCGCTTGCGCCTGGCTGTAAAGCCGGTTGTCACGAGTCTGTTCAGCGCGCGGCTGGGCGCCTGGTTTGCTGGTGAATTCTGAAGCCCAGTCGGCTGCCTGCCACTCTTCAAACATCTGCGCACTGACTTCCGGGTGAAACTGCAGCCCGAATGCGGTATCGCCGAATCGAAACGCCTGATTGTAAAATTGCCTGCCGGTAGCAAGCGGTACTGCACCAGCTGGCAGGTCGAATTCTTCGAAGTGTGCTTCAACCATGTGGGTCGGTTTGTCGAGCCAGTGATCGGCCTGATCGGTTGGCGATACCTCGGTGTAGCCGAATTCGCAAATCCCGCGGGGGTGTGGCTTAACAGCAGCACCCAGTGTATGTGCCAATAATTGTGCGCCGAGGCAAATACCCACTACCGGCCGCTGTGCATGAATGCATTGACTGATCCATTCGCATTCCAGCGTGAGGTAGGGGTGTTGGTCGATCTGGGAGACGTTCTGGGCGCCGCCCATCACAATGGTGCCGGCCGTGTTATCGCTCAACTCGGGAATTGCATCGCCTGCAAACGGGTAGCAGTGGGTAATCCGGTAGCCGGTTTGCTGCAGGTGCGCTGTGGCGAGGTCGTGCAGATCGCCCTCGTGGTGGCGGATAATGACAACGTTGTCCATGTGGCCATTTTAATGCGGTTGCGGGAAATAAAAACGGCCGGCGCACAGAGTGCGCCGGCCGTTACAACTAAGTCGTGTTACCGACTGCTATTACATGATGGCGCCGAGTATGGCCTGGCCGATACCACCGGCACCAGCGCCACCGAGCAGACCACCAATGATTTGCTTCGGATTGATTGAGCCGCCGGCAGCCGCAGCGCCAGCTTGTGCGGCGTCTCCGCCTTTGCCCAGCAATCCGCCTACAGCGCTGCCGCCGAGAAGGCCGGATACGATGCCGATGATGCCGTCGTAACCAGTTCCGCCTAGTCCGCTAGCGAGACTGCCTACCAGGCTACTGCCGAGAAAACCGCCACCACCACCGAGAACTGCAGAGATTATTGTTCCGAGCATTGAAATGTTCCTGTTTAAATACGTACTTGATTAGCCGCCGAGGCGGTCACTTAAGCGTTGTAGAGTGCGCCCGGCACAAAATTGCGGGTGCTGAACTTCAACGACAGCGGCAGTATAGCCCGGCTGATTGGGCTATGTTTTTGATATTTTTGAAAAAATGTGAACTGTTGTAATCGGCGCCCGTGATCCAACCCGGAATGTAGAGGATATAGGGGGCGCGGTAGCGGACTACCCGCGGCCAGGATGCGCACTATCATGGCGGCTGACGGCAGGAAACGCGCGGCCTCGATGGGCGTGAATAGTGCACCAATAGTGTGATGCAGTTCAAAAATTGGCGCGCCCCGCAGGATTCGAACCTGCGACCTCGCCCTTAGGAGGGGCACGCTCTATCCAGCTGAGCTAGGGGCGCATAGGGAAAGTGTATGCCTACGCGGCTAAATCTTCAATCACATGGCGGTGTTTTTACCTTCAAGAATTCTGACGGACAGCCGAAAAAGTGGCGGGCCGGTCGCTCCAGTACTGCGACTTTGCATGCCGGCAGAATATTTCAATACGGGAGTTGATCTCATATGAGTTCGAATTTGGCGTTTAAACAGCAAGAGAAGCGTTCCTTTCGCCGGGTGTCCGACGCGATTGCGCTGGAAGTATGCCCTGAGCAAGATGATCGCGCCGTAAACATGGCGGAACGGTTGCCAATTCATCCCACGCATGTGGTGAGCTTGAGCGGCAGCGGGATGCGTTTCTACCATTCTGAGCCTTACGAAGTCGGCGAGCGTCTGCAAACGGCAGTCAGGTTGTTCCCGTCCGGGCAGTGCCTTGAGGTCGTGGCTGAGGTGGTTAATGCCGGCGAGTCACCGGGGGCGACCAAAACACTTCGCTACTTTACGGGCATTGCATTCAGGGATATGTCCGAGGAAGACCAAAAGCGTCTGGTGGCGCATCTCGACGGCGTTGCAGCCAAGGCCTTCAGCGGTGTGGTAAAGCTCGTCAAGTAAGCCTGCTTTGCGGTCGGCCAAGCGCGTCGACCAACAGTGATTTTATACGCTGTGTCATCCAGTCACAGCCAAAGCCCGGCCAGTGTCCGCTCACAAAGCCGACATGGCCGCCGCGATCAGCTAGTTCGAAAGTGACCTGTGCTGACAGTTCCCGCTCCAGCGGAATGCAGTTTTCAGTAAAAAAAGGATCGTCGTGCGCGAACAGTATATGAGTGGGCGTGGTGATACTCGCAAGATCCCCGCGCGTGCTGGCTCTGGTGTAGTAGTCGTCCACACCGCTGAAACCGTGTAGCGGCGCGGTGACCTTGTCATCGAAGCTGCGAAAATTGTGCAGGCCGGTTAGATCCTGCGGATAGTGATGTGCAAGCTCGGGTCGCCGGGCCACTTTCTCTCTGATATTTCTCTTCAATTCCTTCAGCAGCGTTTTTTGATAAACGCGTGAAAGACCGTGGTCCAGTCGTTTGGCACCTTCAGCCAGCACCAGTGGCGGAGATACGGAAATGGCGAAATCCAGTGTGTTGTCGTCGGCGAGGAATTTCAGCAGCGCATTGCCGCCGAGCGAATAGCCAATCGCGGCCAGCGGCCTATCGGGATAGCGCTCTCGCAGCGTGCGGATAACAAACGCGATATCGCTGGTGTGGCCCGAATGGTAGGTTTGTGCCTGTAAGTTGGGCTCTTCGCTACAGCCGCGAAAGTGCATTAGCACCCCCTGCATCCCCAACGCTTCAATTGCCTTCAATGCGGCGCTCGCATAGCGAGAATGAATCGAGCCGCCAAGGCCGTGGAATACTGCGACGATTGGCCCTGATGCGGGTTGCGTCCAGTTCAGGTCGAGAAAGTCATTGTCGGCTGTTGTCAGTCGCTCGCGTTGGGTATGGACAACGGGCACAGGGCTGATTTTGGCCGCCCAGATGGTCTGTGCGTGGGGATTACGAAGCCACCATGCTGGACGAAACTTACTGCGGATTAACACGTAGGAGCGGGACCTGGTTGGCTGTTTTGGTAACATCCTCTGCCTGCGGAAGCTCGCTGGCAATATACATAATAATAAGAATGAAAATCCTCGTTTCAAATGACGACGGCTGGTTTGCGGACGGCCTGCTTGCACTTGCCGCTCAAATGAGAACCCTCGGCGAAGTGCGCGTCGTTGCACCCGATCGCAATTGCAGCGCCGCCAGTAGCGCGCTCACGTTAGTCCATCCCATTCGGGTGACTCGCCAAGGTGAAGATGTCTATTCGGTGCACGGCACACCAGCCGATTGTGTGCTGGTAGCGCTCAACGGCATGATGGAATGGTCGCCCGATCTTGTCGTCAGTGGCATCAATAACGGCCCAAACCTGGGTGATGATGTTATTTACTCGGGCACAGTTGCCGCAGCCTTTGAGGGCCGGCAGATTGGCAAACCGGCGATTGCCTTTTCATTGAGCGGTGACGGCGAATTTGATTATGCCGGTGCCGCGATTACGGCCAGAGAGGTCGTCGAGCATTTGATCGCCCACCCCCTGCCGGCCGATACCATTCTCAATGTAAACATTCCGGCCTGTCCCAGAGCTGAGCTGAAAGGCTGGCGTGCGACCAGGCTGGGGCGCCGCAAACGCTCGCAGCAATTGATCGAGCAGCGCGATCCGCGCGGCCAGACGGTGTACTGGATCGGCGGGGTAGGCGAGGCGGAGGATGCAGCGGAGGGAACTGATTTTCACGCGGTGTACAACAATTATGTGTCGCTGACGCCACTCGATATCGATATGTCACACCATCGGAATGTGCCGCAGGTTGAAGGCTGGCTGAAGGAGCGTGGCGAATGAATATGGAAGCCCGTATTCGAGGTATCGGCATGACATCGATGCGAACTCGCACGCGCCTTGCCGAGCGTTTGCGTGTTGCCGGTATTGGCAGTGAGTGCGTTCTGGCTGCGATGCAGCAGGTGCCGCGGCATATGTTTGTCGATGAGGCGATTGCCTCGCGTGCCTACGATGATTGCTCACTGCCGATTGGCAGCGGGCAGACGATATCGCAGCCCTATGTCGTGGCGAAAATGACGCAACTGGCGATTGAGCGCACGCTGGAGGCTGATCAGCCGTTGCAGCGCGTGCTCGAGATTGGTACCGGATCAGGTTATCAGGCCGCAGTGCTGGCGCACCTGGGGTGCCGGGTGTACTCGCTGGAGCGCATCCGAACACTCGCGCATCGGGCGAGCGACCGGTTTCGCACGCTGGGGCAGCGCGCGATCAGCGTTCGCTATGCCAACGGCTACGATGGCTGGCAGGGCGAGGGACCCTTCGATGTAGTGATGGTGACCGCTGCCATGCAACAGGTGCCGACGCAGCTGATCGAGCAGTTGCGTGTCGGTGGTGTGTTGATCGGCCCGCTGGTGGGTGACGATGAGCGGCAGCAGCTGATGGTGATCACCCGTCGTGAAGAGGCCGAGCCACTGGTCGAGACCATTGAGGCGGTCAGGTTTGTGCCGTTTCTGGAAGGCACCTGTTAGTGCCTGTCGACCTGCGAGAACGCCAGATACAGTGGGTTTTGTCCGCCAATCGAGCTGTATGCCAAATGTTACGATAAAGTAGTAAATGGCATTAACAACCGCTTCTTTGCCATTGTTTTAATTGCGATTATTGGGCTCATCAATTATGGTTTGAATCAGCGATGGGTTTTCACGCAATTCCGTCGCGATTCTGGATCGCTACCAGTACAGTCAGTCGAATATCACTCGTATATCGCATCGCCACGCCACATTCGGTCGGTGGCACAAGTGCACAGATAAGTTGCACTCAGCAGATGCCTGACTGGTAGTTGTTCCTGCCCTGATATCGCTAAAAGCAAGGTATAGAATGAACTACGGAAACTTCGGAAAGGCGCTGGGCGCCGCCAGTCTCGTTACACTTGGGGGTTGCGGGGTGCTGGACGTAATTGAAGTCCCGATGCCGGACATCCGCTTCGACAGTCAGTCGTATGTGGTGCAACCCGGGGACACGGTTGAGTCGATCGCCACACGCTACCACCTCGATCCCAACGTACTCGCTCAAACCAACGGCCTGGGTAACGAAATGCTCTTGCCGAGGCAGGTCCTGTTACTCGATCGAGGCGCCAGGGCCAGTGTGGCTCAGGGTGGTGACGACTTTTCGCGCGCCCGACCGATAGAGCCCTACCAACCTGCGGTCCGGGCACCGGTCGAAGCAAAGTCGGGTGATGCTCTGCTCGATGATCCTCAATTTGTCAGCAACGCGCAGGTTGCCCCCATCGTGGATAAGCAGGGCCGCGCGGTTACACAACTGCCGCCTGCGGAGCCAATTGCCAGTCAGCAGGCAGAGGTAGTCAGTGCAGCGCCTGCCAGGCCTGAAGGGCAGGAGACAATAATTGCCGAGGTACGTGCCGATTATCCGACACAGGGTGTCAAAATATCGGACAGTATCCCTGATAACGCCAAAAACCTGGCAGCGATAGAGGCTGACAGCAAATGGAATTGGCCCACGGTCGGCAAGATTGTGCGCGAGTTCGATCTGGCTGAGATAAACCGTCAGGGAGTTGATATTGATGCCGGGCCTGGTGCCGGTGTTCAAGCGGCGGCTGACGGTGAAGTGGTTTACAGCGGCAAGGATTTGGCGAGTTATGGCAATTTGGTAATACTGCGTCACGACGACAACTACCTGACAGCCTACTCCAAGGTAAACGACATTATTGTTAAGGAAAATCAGAAGGTTAGAGCTGGAGATGTGATCGCTATACTAGGGTCGGATCAGGCCCAGGGTACCGAACTTCACTTCGAAATCCGCCACAATGGCGAGCCAGTGAACCCGGTAGATTATCTTCCGACGCTGTAGCAGGGGAGAGTTGGCACGATTATTGCGTCACTTTAGGCCAGAAGATGATTGTCGCGCCGGATGACCGGCGCGGACGGGAAACACTTTAGTGCAGCGATGGGCTCGTATGCACAACAAGCATAGTACCGGATCAGACTTCGCACAAAAATTTAAATATACAAATTGCGGAGAAACAAATGGGCCAGAGTCAATTAGTAGAGTGGGGCGCGAGTGACAGCAGTAACGAAGATCGTGCGGGTGTACTTTCCACATCTGAGGATGTGCGCGAAGCACTGGTAGAGAAACCCTTCGAGGAAGATGACGCCGAGGAGGAGGCAGACGACGAAGAGGATTTCGTCGCCCAGCTCAAGCGCACCAAAGAACAGTCCCCGAGCAGCAAGGCGCGCGCTCGGGACATGGACGCCACGCGTCTGTACCTTAAAGAGATCGAGCATTCACCGCTGCTGAATGCCGATGAAGAAAAACATTACACCCGGCTTGCTCAAAGCGGCGACGATAAAGCGCGCGCTCGTATGATCGAGTGCAACCTGCGCCTGGTGGTAAAGATTGCACGTCGCTATCTCAATCGTGGATTGACGTTGCTCGATCTGATCGAAGAGGGCAACCTGGGTCTGATTCACTCGGTAGAAAAGTTTGATCCGGAACGAGGCTTTCGCTTCTCAACCTATGCCACCTGGTGGATTCGCCAGACTATAGAACGTGCGCTGATGAATCAGACACGCACGATTCGCCTGCCGATTCATGTTGTGAAAGAGATGAACGTCTACCTGAAGGCAGAGCGAAGACTGCAGCAGAAAATGGACAAGGAGCCCACTGCTGAGGATATCGCTGTTGAGTGCGACAAGCCTGTTGCCGATGTGAAGCGCTTGCTCGGTTTGCGCGATCGAGTGGCATCAGTCGATGTGGCGCTTGGCCCCGATGGTGATCGCCCGCTGCTGGACATTATTCCGGACGACAACAATCCCGATCCCGCCCATCGTTTGCAGGACGAGACGATCCACAAGCAGCTCAACGGCTGGTTGATGAAGCTCGAAGGCAAGCATCGAGAAGTGGTGGTACGTCGATTTGGTTTGCACGGTTACGAGCGCACCACACTGGAAGATGTGGGCAAGGAACTGGGCGTTACTCGCGAGCGCGTGCGACAGATTCAAATGGAAGCGCTGAAGAAGCTGCGCCGGATTCTGGAAGGTAGCGGTTACACCTGGGAAGCACTGCTCGAAAACGAGTAGAGCAGGTTAATAGCAAATAATCGCCGCGCCAACGTGGCGACCCTCGGATACCAGCAGATTATAGGTTCGGCAAGCGGCGCCGGTGTCCATGACGTCGAGTTGAAAGCCGAGTTGCGCTAATTCGCGGCGCAGCTGGATGGATGGAAACTGCTGCGTAGCACCGCTGCCCAGCAGCGCGACATCCGGTTTTTGCTCGATCAGCGGCTTGAGGTGATCGAGCGTCAACTCCTCGACCGATACAACCGGCCAGGGCTCGTGCAGGTGATCCGGGAAGATAATCAGCCCGGAGTGATGTTCCTGCCCGTTGACCTTCAGCAGGCCATTGCCGTAGTCACCAAATGTGAGCGCGCCGTCGGTGGTTTCCTGAGTAAATTTCATTGTCAGCGAGTCGTTGCCAATTGCGTATAATATCGCGTTTGGCGTGAGCAGCACGCCCAAGGTGATTGCCGCATAAGTGTACTGCGCAATTAAACAGATTTTCTATACCCGTTCGGGAGCAATCAGGATTTGAAACCAGTGAAAATTGGTCTGCTTGGCTTTGGCACAGTCGGGCAGGGGACGGCGACTGTGCTTGCGCGCAATGCTGCGGAAATCAGTCGACGCGCGGGATGCGAGCTTATCGCCTGCAAGGCACTGGTGCGCAATACCGATCGCGAGTTACCGGCGATGTTGTCTCATGTAGAGCTGGTGACTGATCCGGCCAGCATTCTCGATGACCCCGAGATCAGCGTAGTTGTTGAGGCGATGGGCGGCGATGAGCCGGCGCGCGATTGGTTGCTGCGCGCTGTGGGCAACGGCAAGCATGTGGTGACCGCCAACAAGGCCCTGATTGCACAGTTCGGTGACGAGATTTTCGCAGCGGCGCGCAAAACCGGTGTCGATGTGGCTTACGAAGCGGCGGTGGCTGGCGGGATTCCGGTTATTAAGGCGATACGAGAAGGCCTGGCTGGCAACCGCATCAACTGGCTGGCCGGAATCATCAACGGCACCAGTAATTTCATTCTCACCGAGATGCGGGACAAAGGCCGCGATTTTGCCGACGTGCTCACCGAGGCGCAGGCTCTGGGTTATGCCGAGGCCGATCCGACCTTCGACGTAGAGGGCATTGATGCTGCCCACAAGCTGACCATTCTTGCCTCGATCGCATTTGGCGTTCCACTCAACTTCGATGCGGTCTACACCGAGGGAATTAGCGAAATCAGTCGCGACGACACGGCCTTTGCCGAAGAACTCGGCTATCGAATCAAACACCTGGGTATGGCGCGCAAAACCGAGGCCGGTATCGAGCTGCGAGTCCATCCCACGCTGATCCCGGAGCGACGTCTGATCGCCAATGTCGATGGGGTGATGAATGCGGTGCTCGTACATGCGGATGCAGTCGGGCCAACGCTTTACTATGGTGCAGGTGCCGGCGCAGAGCCCACCGGTTCAAGTGTGGTCGCCGATATTGTCGATGTTGTGCGCGGTGCAAACTCGGCGCGTGTGCCGCATCTCGGCTTTCAGTTCGAGACGCTGGCCGATACGCCAATGCTTGCGCAAAGCGAAGTTGAAACGGCGTTTTATCTGCGAATCACCGCGGAAGATCAGCCAGGTGTTATGGCCGATATCAGCCGTATTCTGGCCAGTAAAGAGATCAGTATCGAGGCGATTCTGCAAAAGGAACCCGACCCGGGCTCAACCCGTGTGCCGATTATCCTGCTAACCCGGAAAATCCGCGAGGGCAGCATGGATAGCGCGATTGCCGAAATTGAATCGCTGGCGACGATCCACGGCAAGATTATGCGGATTCGTGTCGAATCTCTGGGCTAGGCCTTGTTCGCCTCCGGGTCGTCGACTTCGAGAATACGTTTTCGCTCGTCGACCCAGTTGCTGTTCTTGAATAGCTCGCCGGTATTCGGAATCACCTGAATGGCGCGATCGTCCCATAGTTGCAGCATGCGATAGTCTTTGACGTTGGTCACTTTAAGACCCTCGAGCCCATGTGTTTTCAGCCATTCTTCAACCGGCGGAATATGCGATTCAACGGATGCTCGAGCGGTGAAGATTCGTACTTCGATACCCATGGTTATCCAGCGTTTAACGCGATCGAGCATGGCTTGAACCGGTGGGCCAATGTGGTGCGATTCATGGCCGGCCTGCCATTGTGCCAGCGTGCCATCGAGGTCCACGCCAATCCATCCGCTACCGAGCCTGCCTCCTGAGCGCTTTGAGCGGCGACGGGGCTCTGACGGGCTGGAACTATCGGTAGTTTCGCTATCTGGCATGACGCTGGGCGCTCCTGGCTGCTGCCTGGTGAACTGGTAAGCGGCGCTCTCAGGCGCCAAAACTGCCAAGCGCATGGAGATAGTCTTCTCGACTAATGCACACCGCGCCCATCGACAGCAGATGATCTGTCGGCAGTTGACAATCAAGCATAGCAAAGCGTTGCGATACAGCCAGTGAGACGAGCGCGACCTTGGAGGCGCTGGCGCGGCGACTGAACATGGATTCGCCGATGAAAACCTTGCCGTTGACGATGCCGTACAGGCCTCCGACCAGTTCATCGCCCTCCCACACTTCAATCGATTCCGCATGGCCAAGCCTTGCCAGTTCGCAATAGGCATCAATCATTTCCGGGGTGATCCAGGTGCCATCGCTTGCTGTTCGCGGTGCAGAGCACTGCGTTACAACCTCGCGAAAGCAGCGGCTGTTACTGACGCTGAATCGCTCCTGGCGAAGGGTCTTGCGCAGGCTGCGGCTGATCTTGATCTGGTCCGGCCAGATAATGCAGCGTGGATCAGGTGACCACCAGAGAATGGGTTCTCCCTCGGAGTACCAGGGAAATATACCGTTACGGTAGGCGTCGATCAGCCGCGCCGGTTTGAGATTGGCGCCCGCCATCAGCAGGCCATTGGGCTCGACCATCGCATCGCGTGGGTCGGGGAACGGGGTTATGTCATCGTCAAGCGCCAGATACGCAATCGCCAGACCGTTCATGCGTCCGCACGAAATGGCAACAGCGACTGCAGTTCGTCGCAGCGTTCCCGCATCAAAGGGGTTTCCTGTTGCAGGAATCGATCGACGGCGTCGCGAAAGCCTTCGTGCTGGATGTGGTGAGCCGAGTAGGTCAGTGTGGGCACAAAGCCGCGCGCGATTTTGTGCTCACCCTGCGCGCCGGGCTGGAACGTTTTCAAGCCGTGTGCGATGCAGTAGTCGATGCCCTGGTAGTAGCAGGCCTCGAAATGCAGGCTGTGGAAGTCTTCGCTGCAGCCCCAATAGCGGCCGTAGAGTGTGTCACCGCCCTTCAGCATCACCGCACAGGCGACGCGTTCGCCGTCTCTGAGGGCGAAGACGATAATTACGTTCTCGCCCATGGTCTTGCCGATCTGGGCAAAAAACCGGCTGTTGAGTGTTGGTGTGCCCCATTTTCTGTTGAAGGTGTCGAGGTAGAAACGGGTGACGGCCTTCCAGTCGTCAAGGCTCAGCTCGTTGCCGTGCAGACATTGCATCTCGATCCCTTGCTCTTCCACCCGGCGGCGCTCGCGTCGCAGATTCTTGCGTTTTTTAGATGCGCACAGGGCGAGGAAATCGTCGAAGGATTTGAAGTCCTGGTTGCGCCAGTGGTACTGGCAGCCCAGGCGCAGGGAGTAACCGGCCTCTTCGAGCATTGGCGCCTCTTCATCGAGTGTGAATAGCCAGTGCACACTTGATAAATTCTGTTGTTCGCAAACCGCAATCGCCGCGTGATACAGATACTTTGCGCAGGCGTTGTAGTCGTGGTCGGGGTGCGCAAGCAGGCGCGGGCCAGGGGCAGGCGTGAACGGAATGCTGCAAATCAGTTTGGGATAGTAGTTGTTGCCGCTGCGCTCGAAGGCATCTGCCCAGGCAAAATCGAAAACGAACTCGCCATAGGAATTGGTTTTTACATAGGCTGGCGCGGCGGCCAGCAGTTGTTTGTCATCGCGTAGCAGCAGGTGAAAGGGATGCCAGCCGTGTTCTGGCGCTACACAACCGTTGGCCTCCAGCGCGAGCAGAAATTCATGCCGCACGAACGGGTAGCCGGTGGTATCGAGGGCGTTCCATTCGGCGGCGTCAACACCGGCCAGCGA
>CAKZSB010000398.1 GCA_937920585.1 uncultured Granulosicoccaceae bacterium
CTTCAAGAACTATAACGATTCGCTCGGCCATCAATCGGGAGATCGTTGCCTGCACGCCGTCGCCCAGGCGATACGCGCACGTTGCGCCAGAGCCGGTGATGTAGTCGCAAGGTTTGGCGGCGAGGAATTTGCCATCGTCGCGCCCAATACCTCGCTGGAACAGGCTCGGGTATTCGCTGAAATCATTTGCGCGACCGTCTCGGCACTGAAGATTCCGCATCCGGATTCACGTGTGGCGGAGGTTGTCACCATCACGGTCGGCGGCGCTGTGCTGGAACATGGCAACTATGTCAGCACGACTGACCTGATCGAAGCTGCCGATGCATCGATGTACCGGTCCAAGGCATTGGGACGCAATCGGGCACTGGTGGCAGACGCCGATCAGGTGATATCAACGACAGCGCTGGCCAGTTGACGCTGCAGGCAGCACGCTTTACCGCTTAAGGAGCACCGTCGAGGCCATCCATTTCCCTGGCATCGAAACACGGCGTACCGGAGAATCAATTTTTAGGTGCAAATTCCGCATAACACCAATGTCGCCAGACCATTCGTCGCGGCGGTGGATCGGCTCGTCTGGCCGGATCGGTATGGATACGGACGAAATAGACTCTGGCAGTGGCCAGCTGCTCATTGCGCGGGCGCTCGGGGTGATTCCAGCGTCGACACAACCAGGCGCCATAGCCCTTGAGCTGATTGTTCGCGTTCTTGCCCGTCATTTTGTTCATGTACTTGCGCCAGCGATAGCCGCCGTACACCGAGTACATGTTGTCCGGTTCAGACCAGTCTGGCGGCTGCAAAGTATCGGCGCGGGCATCGATTTCACGACCGTCCCTGAGCGTGCCGACGACGACGGGATACATCGACAGGCGCAAGGGATAGGGTGCGAACATATCCCAACGCTGATCGAGCCTCGCAACCTTTTGCGCCCACTGAATATGATCGGGTTTGGAAATTCCCCAGAAGTGCACGCCGGTGAAGTTTATGTAAGTGACGACGTAAAAGAAAAATCCCGCCAGCAGTTGCGTATGCCAGCGCGGCGTGATCGATAATTCACGCCACAGCAGCCAGCGCTGATCCAGCCCCTGCCCCGCAGAAGTCAGCAAACGACGCCCGGCCAGTACCAGCCACTTGCCGAATGTCGCGCTCGCCAGTAACGCACGCAGCGGCCACAGTAATACTCTGGCAAGCCTGCCCCGGCTCAGCGTATAAACCAGCGCCTGGCGACCGGACAACAAGGCACCGTCGTGATTCTGCACTACCCAGCCACGCCTGTGTTTCGCCACAGCCGCAGCATCTGCCGGTATCGGTTCAACGCGCGTGCTGGCGGGCAGAAAAAACTCGCGAGCAATCAGGCTCAACTTGCGCGCCAGGCCTGCGCCCTGCGCGTGATACAGCACCACGGGTTCACCGGGTGGCGTGCCCCGCCGGCGCTCAAGCCATACCCAAAGCGCACCGGGAATGAGTAACGTCAGCGCGGTAAAATCGATCAGCGGAAATAGCCCGATATACAGCATCAGTAGAAAGCTCGCGTGCAAAAGATAGAGCGCGGCGAGCGTCACCAGCCGCAGCGGCACGTGATACCAGGGCGAAAAGATCGTGAACAGGGCGACAAACTCAAGCACCATCACCGACATCGTCGCAAGCTTCAGAAAGCCTGGATACTGGCTGATAAAAAGGCCGATCGGGGTGGAGTAGTGTTTAATGCTGACGGCCCACCAGGCCGCGTCGAAATCGACCCGCCAGGCGTCACCGGTTTTTAGAATGGCGGTAAAAATATACAGATACATAACCTGCAGCAACACCGCCACGGTTGCGACCGAAAAATACATATTGGCATCTTGTGCCGACGCGCGAGGATGTTGTGCCAGCGGTTGTCGCCGATGCGATTCACTCAACGCCGCATCGATTGAAAAGCGCGCATTCAGCGGCAGAAACATACCCCAGAACGCCAGCAGCACCAGCAATTCGTCGCCACCTTGCGACAGGTAATTGTTGCGGTTAATCAGCGACTGCAACATCACCCAGCTCAATGCCGTCATCACCCGGGTGCGGTAGCCGACCAGCAGACAAACGGCAAAGATCGCCGCCAGCACAAACAGCAACACCTGATACCACAACAGCCCGCTGGCCGAGTGTAGCGACCAGTGAAAATGGTGCGTCGAGTTGAGCCACAGGCTGCGCGGAAGCACGCCGGCATCGGTATAGAAAACACTGATCTTGAACGAACGCAGCAGCAGATCGTAGAGAATCATCAGCGCCAGGCACACGCGAAACAACGCGAGCGACCTGAGATCGATGGAGAACGCGGTACGGAGTCGGTCAAGCATTAGCGGGTGCAGTAGTGGTTGAACGACCAGTGCCTGCAACGCAATCACTGGCCGAAAAGTTCAGTTCAATCGCCATGCTACTACAAGCCCTGACCGATCGCCGCGCGAGCGATCATCTGGTAACCCGGGCGCACCCGTCACTGGCGGGATTGAAGCCGTTCAACTGCCGCTAAAAGAAGGCCTTCGCTTCTCGATGATCGCATCGATTGCCTCGTGATGATCATCGAGCCGTTGCAGGCGAGCCTGCATGCGTGCCGCGACCGCCAGACTCTCGTCCAGCGTTTGCGTGGCGGAATCGCGAATCAGTTGCTTGGCCTGGCGCAGCGCCTGCGGCGGCAGCCCTGCGACCTCCTCTGCCAGCTTCATCGCCGACAGCAGCAATTCATCCTGCGACACGACCTCGCGCACCAGTCCCCAGTCCAGCGCTTTTGCCGCATCGACACCGGCTGCCGTAAACAGCATCTCCTTTGCGCGTGACATACCGATCACCCGCGGCAGAAACCAGGCTCCGCCATCACCGGGAATGATGCCAACGCGCAGGAAGCTCTCGGCACAGTTGGCGTTGTCGGCCGCGATGCGCAAGTCGCACATCGTCGCCAGATCACATCCCGCGCCGATCGCATGACCGTGCACGGCAGCAATCGTGATCACATCGATACGATTCATGGTTTTGGGAATCATTTGAATCCCCTGCTCGTACCAGCGAACAATGTCCTCCTCCGACATATTGTCGGTGGTCGTCATCGCTTTTATCTCCGGCAGGTTGCCACCGGATGAAAATCCCTTGCCGGCACCGGAGATAATCACACAGCTCACACCGGTATCGGCGTTGGCGCGTTCGAGCCCGGCGACAATGCCCTCGACCAGATCGGCCGACAAGGCATTGCGGGTATCCGGTCGATTCATCGTCAGCGAGACGATTCTGCCCTGTTGCTCGTAGAGGACTGCTTCGGTCATGGTTTCACACCCTGGTTAATTTTTTAATGCCGGCGTTTTGCCAAACACCAGTTCACTGAACGCGGGAGAACCGGCGGCCACAATCGAACGTCCGATCTGTGCTGCCCAGTAGGTTTCATCACCGGAATCATCCCGCCATCGCCACAATCGGCGACTCAGTCGGGCCAGCGCATATTCCTGTGTATAGCCGATCGCGCCATGCACCTGGTGAGCGTGCGCGCCGACAATGCCCGCCGCTTCAGATGCACGCGCTTTGGCGGATGCCGCCGAGAGGAATTCAGCGCCACTGCCCCCCACCTGCTCAATCGCCGCATCCAGCGCTGCAATCGATGCGGAAACCTCACCGGCCATCTCGGACAGCATGTGCTGGATGGCCTGGAATTTCGACAGGCTGCGACCAAACTGCTCGCGCTGCGCGGCGAAATCGACGGTGAGATCCAGTGCCGATTCCATTGCGCCACACAATTGCGCCGATCGCATTAGCGCGTGCAGCAATTGCAAGGTGTCACGGTTAAGCCAGGGTGGCACTTTTACTTGTGCGAGTGGGTCTACCGATTGATAGATCATATCGGCAGACGGATCATCGTGAATCGACTCGACGCGGGATGAAGAAGACGGTGCCGGCAAGAGCAGCAACTCGCCATTGTCCTGCAGACAGGCTAGCCAGTGGAGTTCTGCGCCGAACTCCACTGCTGCGAATGTCGCGTCGACGGTATTGCCCTGTAACCGCAGTGTTGCGCTCGGCAAGATGCTGCCAGCCCCCTCGGGCGCACTGGTATCGCACAGCCCAAGTACCCATGAAGCCAGCAGGGTTTGTGAAAAAGGTACTGCAGTGGCAGCCGCCGCGGCGATGCGCATCAGCCCGAATCCATCGACGATCGACAGATCAGTTGAACCATCAGCGCGGCGAGTTAAACCACCGGCCAGGCCGTTGTCGATCAACGCTTTCCAAAGCGCCCGGGGATGTTCGCGGTGATCCGCAACAATACGCTCTGCAGTCTGTTCGATAAGTGAGTCCATCAGCGAACCCCCAACTGGCGCGCGATGATGCCACGCATAATCTCGGTTGTGCCGCCACGCAAGGTAGCGGAGGGCTGGCGCAATATCGCAGCCTCAAGCAAAGCTCGCAGACCGTTGGGCCATTCATCTGGCGGTAGCGCCGCCATCAGCTTGCGCAAATGGCTCAGCACATCTTTTTCAAACTGATTACCCAGCTGCTTGACCAGCGCTGCCTCGGTCTCTGGTGATTCACCCTGCTCCAGCAATCTGGCGATCCCGCGAGACATTCGACGCAGTGAAACCAGATGTACATAGAGCCTGCCCAGCAATGCGGCACTCTGGAAATCCACCTGGTGCCTGATCGCAGCGATCGTCTGTTCGATCAATACAAAGGTGGTTAAAAATCGTTCCGGTCCCGAGCGCTCCATCGCAAGCTCACCCATCACCTGCGCCCAGCCACGACCTTCCTCACCCAGCAGGCTGTCATCGGTCAGTTCAACATCCTCGAACAGGGTTTCATTAAAATGCCGCCCGCCAGCCATATCCTCGATGCCACTGATCGAGATTCCGGGCAGGCTCAGGTCAACGAGAAACTGTGACAGGCCGACATGTCGATTGCGGCCTTCGGCAGGTGAGGTGCGCGCCAACACGATCATGTAACTGGAGATGTGCGCGCCTGTCGACCAGATCTTGCGGCCATTCAAACGCCAGCCAGTGGCTGTCTTTTCCGCTTTGGTGGTCACCGCAGCGAGGTCGGAACCTGCTTGCGGCTCACTCATGCCAATCGCAAAAAAACACTCACCGGCAACGATTTTTGGCAGGATGTTGTACTTTTGTTGCTCTGTCCCGTATTTCAGGATATGCGGCCCGCTCTGGCGATCGGCCACCCAGTGCGCCGCCACCGGAGCACCGGCGGCCAGCAATTCTTCGGTGACTGCCAGTCGCATCAGTGGTGATTGCTGCTGCCCGCCATATTGAGTTGGCCAGGTCATGCCCAGCCAGCCCATCTCTCCCACTTTGCGGCTGAACTGTGCATCCGGTGCACTCACCCAGCAATCGGCGCGCGGAACAAAACCGCCGGTCTCGCGTTCGCGTTGCAGGAACTCGCGCACTCTGGCCCGTATTTCAAGCTCAGCCTGGCTTGCCTCAACGGCGGGGAAATGAAATCGCTGCATCGTCAATGCGCCTGTCTTTGATTGGAGCGTTGCATGCTCAGGTCAGCGCACCGTCGTTGCGCATTGAGGCTATTTGCGATGCATCGAACCCGAGTTCCTGCAATACCTGTTCGGTTGATTCACCCGGTGCCAGAGGCAGTTGCGGTGTAGCGGCAGGTGTGCGATCAAAGCGCGGTGCCGGTGCTGCCTGCATAACGTCTGCCTGACGAATAAAGGTGCCACGTGCCTGATTCTGCGGGTGCGCCTCTACCTCATCGAGCGACAGCACCGGCGCTACACAGGCATCGCTGCCGTTAAAAATCTCAACCCACTGATCGCGCGATTTACTTTTGAACACCGCTTCATAGCGTTTGTGCAATTCGGGCCAGTTGCCCGGTGCGTCGCGGGTATCGCAATCACTGGCCGCTATACCGGCAAGCTGCACCAGCTCGGCAAAAAACTGCGGCTCCAGCGCACCGACAGAAATCGACTCGCCATCAGCGGTTTCATAGCAGCGATAAAACGGCGCGCCACCATCGAGCAGATTGCGCTCACGACCCACTTGCCAGCGCCCTTTGGCACTGAACGAGTGAAACAGACTCATCATCGCCGACACCCCCTCCGACATCGCCACATCGACGACCTGCCCGCGCCCGGATTGATTGCGCTCGTGCAGTGCCGACAACACGCCAAACAACAGAAACATCGCCCCGCCGCCGTAGTCGGCGACGAGATTCAGCGGCGGTATCGGCGGCTCGCCATCGCGACCAATCGCATGCAGCGCGCCGGTTATCGACAGATAGTTGAGATCGTGACCAGCCGTTTGCGCCAGCGGCCCCGTCTGGCCCCAGCCGGTCATGCGGCCAAAGATCAAGCCGGGGTTGCTGACATGGCACTGCTCGGGACCCAGCCCCAGTTTTTCCATCACCCCGGGGCGAAAACCCTCGATCAGGATATCGGCGCGATCGATAATCCTGCCGGCCGCCGCTACACCATCGGGGTTTTTGAGGTTGAGCGCCACCGACTGCTTGTTGCGCCGGCTGACATCGCTGGTATCCCGCTCACCTGACTTGCGATCCAGCACGATAACTCTGGCCCCCTGATCGGCCAGCAACTGCCCTGCCAGCGGCACCGGGCCAATCGCTGCCATCTCGACAACAGTTAATCCTGCCAGCGCTCCTGTCATCGAGTATTCCTCAGCATGTTGGTTTTTCAAAAAGATTTACGTCCTCGCCTGGCGGCCACAGCTGCCGACCGCGGCGCTCGATCATACTAGAATCTCCGCGGTAGCCGCGCAAGTGGAGCGGCGCGGCCAATCGATTCAGACCAGCGCAGTACTCGCCTGGATGAAGTGTCGGGTTACCCGGTGCTGGCAGATTGCTGTCCGGGGAGCCCGACGCGTGAGCGAGGATGATAGAACGAGCCGCGACATTCCTCGCTCACGCGTCGGGCTCCCTAGTGCCGGCAGATAGCTATTCGGTAGCCCGACGCGTCAACGAGGCTGATCTCAACCTGCCTCGGCAGTGGCCGGGCTGAACAACAGCCCGGCGCCCAGCCGCGTCACCAGCGCGGCACTGCCGGGCAATCGTGAGACTGGCCCGAACAGCAAATCCCGCAAGGCCGGCAGCACGGTTCCATCGGATTGATAAAAAGGGGTCAGAGACAAACTCGCCAGCTGGTAAAAACGCACGTGCAGACGTCGCAGGCGGCAATAGTTTTTCGCTGCTTGCTGCAGGTTACTTTCACTCTGCAGCGCGGCGGCGAGCGCCCGGGCATCCAGCAGCGCCATGTTCGCACCCTGCCCCAGTTGCGGGCTGGTCGAGTGCGCCGCATCCCCAATGAAAACAATCGACTTGCCCATCGGTGGCATCAGCGTGTGGTGCACATATCGCGCGTGCACGAGTTGCTCAGGCGATTGAATCTGCTCGAGCAGGACATCGGTCTGTGGCCAGACTGCGCGCGCCTGATCTCGCCATGCAGCTAACCCGGCGTTTACGAAAGCCGCGTGATCGGCGTTTCGAATGCTCCAGAAATAGGTCGCACGCGAACACGACGGCGCATCCTGTGGCAGACGACCGCACGGCAGCACACCGGCCATTACCCTGGCCGCTCGATAGCGCTGTTCGAGCCGATGGTGATTAAACGGTGTACCCGCTGTATTAACGGTCGCCCACAATGCGCCATATTCCAGCGCTCGGGCACGCGCGGGTTTCAGCGCATGGCTGGTTAGTCGCGAACCGGCACCGCTGGCATCGATCACCAGATCAAATGTGCTGGTCAGTCGCCTGCCGCGATCGACCAGGCGGACTTTTGCACCGGCCAGGTGCTCGATGCTGTCAATGCAGGTGGCGGTGTGGACGGCGATACCTCGCGCATGCACGGCATCAAACAACACCGAGAACAGACTCGCACGATGAATCGCCACCCCGTAGAGCGATTCGGACAGTGCGTTGTAGCGAATGTCGAGCACTGACTTGCCAGCCGGTGCGATACGGCCATGCATCGCGTCGATGCGATGACCGAGATCTTCAATCTGCTCACGCAAACCCATCTGTTGCAACACGGCCAGCCCGGTTGGTTGCAACACCAGCCCGGAACCGACCGGGCCGGCTTGTTCAAATCGCTCGTAAAGCGTGACGCGAAAGCCTGCATCGTGAAGCAGGATCGCCACCGCCAGGCCTGCCGGCCCGACGCCGACAACTGCCAGTTCTTTGCTCACCGTCTGCGCGTTCAGCCGGCTCGATGGGCGGCAGTCAGGGCAGCGATATGCTCTACCCCCATACCACAGCAGCCGCCCAGCACCTGCACGCCGTCGTCGAACCAGGTCTGTGCCTCGCGTGCAAAATCTTCCGGGCTGATGATGTCTTTGAAATTCCACTGCGGCATGGTGAAGTAGCCGCTATCAGGGTAGGCCATCAACGGCCCGTTGAAATGGCGCCGAATTACTTCTATCGCGGGCATCACATAATTGATACTGCTGTGCATAATGCCCACCGCACCCAGCCGCGGGTCTATCAACTGTGCGCACATATCTTCAAAGCCGATATCAGGTCGCGAATAGGCCAGTAGCTTGTTGTCGTCGGACATTTTCACTGACACGCCCATCCACACCGGCAGCCCGGTATCCAGCGCTGCGGCAATCGCATGCACTGCC
Organism: uncultured Granulosicoccaceae bacterium; assembly: GCA_937920585.1. GTDB lineage: Bacteria > Pseudomonadota > Gammaproteobacteria > Granulosicoccales > Granulosicoccaceae > CAKZSB01. Next base: position 8,592 of record CAKZSB010000398.1, read on the forward strand.
AGCGCCGGGTCGGACATCATTTCGAGCATGATCATATCCACACCGGACGCCTTCAGCGTCTGTGCAATCTCGGCAAAGTTGGCCTGCATTTCATCGACTGACGGAAGAGGCCGTTCCTGGCGCTTTTGGGTGCCGGGTTTGATCGGAATCTGGTGGGACATGGATCCCGCCACCAGGATCGTTCGCCCGGCCGCGGCCTGCTCGCGCGCCTCCAGCGCCCGCGCGACTGCGAGTTGATTCACCTCGACCACACGATCACCCAACCCGGCCGGACCCATCATGTTGCGATTGGTTGAAAAAGTGTTGGTCGTTATGATGTCGGCGCCAGCGCGAATGTAATCGATGTGGATATCACGCACAGTGTCAGGGTTGGTGACGTGGGCCATGCCACACCAGACCTGCGGATGCATCGGCGCTCCGCGTGCCTGCAACTCGGTGCCGGTACCGGCATCCAGCCAAACGGGCTGGCCGCCGGCCAACCGTTCCAACAGCGAATCGATCGAATGGTTTGTACTCATTTACCGTTACCTTTGCGATGTTCCCGCCATCGGGATTCAATTGCCACGCGCCCTTCGCGCACGCTTATGCTATACCACACAATCGCCTGAAACAGAGTTGTAATCGCAGCCTTCAGTCGACGAATTCACACCGCTGCACGCTGCGTGCAGCCAGCTCACGGAACCAAAATGGACTGGCGTACAAAATTACTCAATCCCGCCCCGCAGGCACGGCGCGACTATCGCTCGCTGGCCACGCCGGTCTATCGCGGTTCAACGGTTCTATTCGACAAGCAGGCAGCGGTCAGCGACGACTGGCAACAGGCGGAAAACGGCTACACCTATGGCCTCTATGGCACGCCCACCACGCTGGAACTGGCAGCGCGAATCAGCGCGATGGAATCGGCCCGCTACACGTTTATCGTACCTGGCGGGCAAGCTGCAATTGCGCTGGTGTACATGGCTTACTGCAAGGCGGGCAGTCACGCGCTGGTGCCCTTCACCGCCTACGGCCCAAACCGCGAAATGGCCGAGGGGCTGCTGCGCGGCTTTGGCGTTGAGGTTGAACCCTACGATGCGATGGCAGGCGCTGAAATCGAGAAACTGATCCGCCCGGAGACCACACTGATCTGGTGCGAGAGTCCGGGCTCGGTGACGATGGAAGTGCAGGATGTGCCGGCGATTGTAAAAGCCGCGCATGCGCATGGCGTGGCGGTCGCACTGGATAACACCTATGCCGCCGGCGTATTGTTTGATGCCTTCACTCATCAGGTCGATGTCAGCGTACAGGCCTTAACCAAATACATCGGCGGGCACAGCGACCTGTTGCTCGGCTCGGTATCGGTGCGCGACGACAAGGCCTACGAAGCCATGGGGCCGGTCTATCGACAACTAGGCCTCGCGGTCTCCCCCGATGACTGCAGCCTGGCGTTACGCGGTTTGCAAACGCTGCCGGTGAGACTGGCGCAACTGGAAACATCAACCCTGCAGGTTGCACGCTGGCTTGCCGACCAGCCACAGATTGAAACCGTGCTGCACCCGGCAATGCCCTCATGCCCCGGCCACGAATTCTGGCAACGGGATTTCACAGGCTCCGCCAGTGTGTTTTCGTTTATTTTCAAAGAAGCGATTACAGCGGCGCAAACCGAACAGTTTCTCGAAAGCCTTACGCTGTTCGGCATCGGCATGAGCTGGGGTGGCATTAACAGCCTTGCCGTTGTCTATCCCGACATCGACCGCCCCGACAAAGACTATGGCGGGCGACTGGTCCGACTGAATATCGGACTGGAAAGCCCGGATGACCTGATCGACGATCTGCAACGCGCAATTGCCGGAATTTCCCCTGCCTGAATCTCTCTGTGGGCCGGTAAACATAAAAAGGTACCAGTATTGATCAAACAACCGGGTCGC
>CAKZSB010000399.1 GCA_937920585.1 uncultured Granulosicoccaceae bacterium
AGAGGTTTGGCTGAGTCATGGTTTCATGATATCAATTGCAGGCGTGTTGAGGCAGTAGAGTATATGCTGCCGGTTACCGTGCGAATGGGAGGTTGTTATTCGCCCTGCAAACCCAGCCGGAACAATAATGCCAATCTGCCATACGTCCGATCAAACAGGAATTTTCTACCAGCTGGACGGCCCTGCCAGCGCCGATGTTGTCTGTCTGTCGCATTGCTTCGGATCCGACCATCATTACTGGGATTGTCACCTGGCTGCTGTTGAAGGCTATCGGGTGCTGCGCTACGACACGCGTGGCCATGGGCAAAGTGACTCTGCGCCGGGGCCGTATTCATTGCCACAACTGGCCACCGACGTTATCGATCTGATTGATGCGTTGTCGATAGATCGTATGCACTTTGTCGGCGTTTCGATGGGTGGCATGATCGGCCAGACGCTGGCGCTCCATCATCCGGACCGGCTGCTTACATTAACGCTCGCCAACAGCCCGAGTCACTACAGCCAAGCCCAGGTTGCATTGTGGCAGGAGCGTGCGCAACGAGTTAGCGAGCTGGGCGTGTCAGTCGTGAAGCCGGCGCTGATGCAACGTTGGTTCACCGACCGGGCAGCAGAAGAGTATTCGCCGGGTTATGCGTACATTGACGCGGCATTCAGCGATTTCTCGGCACAGAGTTTTGTTGCCGCAACGGCTGCCGTGTGCCAGATCAATACAAAGGACGAACTGCCACGAGTGAATGTACCGACGCTGCTTTTCGGGTCGCCGGATGATCCCGGAGTTCCGGTTGAAGTATCCGAGATGATGGCAGAGAGGATTCCCGATTCACAGTTACACTGGCTGGCACCGTCCCGGCACCTGGCAACACTTGAACAGGTTGATCCGTTTAATAATACATTGAAGCGATTTCTGGCTGATCACGATTCAAAGGGTGGCTAGACCGGATTATTCACGAAGGGGCGAGAATATCGCGCGGACAATTGTTTCCACAGCAGATTATGCGACTGCCTCAAATACTTACCGATATTTGTAAGGGAGCAAAACTCGCTATGGGAACGGGTGCAAGCGAGAAATCGTCAATTTCATGAATAATCCTGGCTAGCGCTCGGACAACACTAAAAACCGGAATACAGTATGGCCTTTGATGTGTCGGTTACGCCCGGTACAGGCATCAAACCTGGAGTGCGGCACATCAAAAGCCATCCCCTTCGAGCGAGCGCCAAAAGCTGCCATCACGGCGTTGCGCTCATTAGCAATTGAACAACCGGGCCGCCGAGGTCTTCCTCAATCGCGCGCCTTGCGCTGGCCACTTGTCCACTCGCTATATGCCAACTTTTAATGTTGGCAGAGCACTAGTCGACAAGCCAGTTATCGTTCACGTTGACAATCCGGCAGGGAAAAGCTGATTCATGATTTGCGTTGTTTTTTCTGCAGGCAGTCAGTGCCTGGCTTTTGGCATCGTCTTTCGACACTTTGCTTGATCTCCACGACCAGGAGCCGTTGTCTGATTGTGCAAAGGCCTTGTCTCTTCGGGTATCAATAAACTTGTCTCTGTAGGAGTTAAGCGCTTTGTTTGACATTAGAGCCGATTCATCCTGTCTTGCGTTGGTGATCGATTGTCGATATATATCCGTCCACTCAGCGTCTACGTTTATCACTCTGCAAGGCTGTTGTGCTTCGAATTCCATATTGCGTGCACGGCAGCTTGCCAGCGCGTTGTTGATCGCATGATCAGTTGAGGTTCGATTGGAACGCCAGTTCCAGTTGCTGCTGGCAGACTGGGCGAAGGCTTTGTGACCGCGGGCATCAAGATATTTATCACTAAAAGATTTGCGTGCTTTTTTGCGGATGATCATTAACGACCCGATCATGCTGTCAAAACGACGCTCGGACGTGTCGTCCCCGGCTGAGTCCTTCATCGATGGGGTAATGGTTGCCATGAGGTTTTCAAGTGCTCTGGACGCGCATACCCGATATTTACCCGGAATCGATTGCTTGTCGTTCGTGGTAAGTTCGGCGATCAATGTGCCCGGAACCGGGCGCGGGCAGGTAAATTCGGTACCAAAGTATCGGGACAGTTCCGGGCAACTTTGCGTGAGTGAGGACGAAGTTGATTCAGGAGTTAATCTGGCTGCTGCTCTGAAACAACCGGTATACTGCTTTGCTCCCGACGATGTGCGGGCGAGGTCCGAACTGACATGAAAAAGCAACCGCGAAAATCACTAACCCCGTCCCAACAGGGGCTCGTTGGAGTGGCAGTGATTGTGATGGTCGTGCTGATATTTGTGGGCGCGCGCCTGTGGCCCGAGCTCACGAGATGAAAGTATTCAAACTTCATAGCCTGGGCAAAACGCCAAAGGTATAAGCTTGTATGTAGAAAGCGCTGAGGGATGCAGTGGCATTGCTGATAGCGCACAGATTACCCGGACTCGACAAAATTGAGGCCGGAACAGCATCAAACAATACTATTACCGGAGGACCACCAGTGCCAGCAACATCGCTTCGAAATCCCGCATTCCTGATGCTGTGTGTCGTTTGTCTGTGGTTCTCGCTGGCACCTCAGGCTGCGGCGGACAAGCGCTCGCGCGAGGCGGTTGAAGCGCTGGAGGCCTATGCGGTTTACAAGATGGCGATGTATGACGAGGCCTTTGAACGCTTTATGGCGCTGGCCGAAAAGGGTAATCAGCAGGGCATGTTGAATGTAGCCGGGATGCTGGCGGCGGGGCTTGGCGTTGCGCAGGATCATAGTGCTGCGTTTGGCTGGTATCGAAAGTCTGCGCAGCACGGCAGCGCCATTGGTATGTTCTATCTGGCGCAGGCCTACCGGCATGGCCATGGCACCACGCGTGACAGCACGCTAGCTGAGCGTTGGTACCGGCACGCGAGTGAGGCGGGATCGCACGAGGCGCAACTGGCGATTGCCGAGCTGTTGCTGGACGACGGGCAGACGCAACAGGCCGTTGACTGGTTGCAGCCGTGGGCTCAAGCGGGCAACAGTGGTGCTGCGCAATTGCTTGCAGTGATTGGTGGTGTCGGTGTCGGCGGAACTGAAGTTGCCGCCCTTGATCGCGTGCTGATCACCCGTGCGTGGAACAGTATCGATCGAGCGGCCCGTGCCGGCAACGCGCACGGTGTTGTTTATTTTCTGGATCATCGCGCCAGTATTCGAATTCGGTTGCCGAAATTGCCGGCTTGGACACCGCTTGGCAAGGATGAGCTTCGCGCGCTGTGGCAACGAAATTTCGACGCGCTGGAGCAGTACCGGTTTTCGCGTGGTGAATTGCAAATCGAGCCTGTGGCTGGCGCCGCCAACCGTTACCGAGTCAGTTCAACCATAGACGAGGTGTTACCAGCCGGTATCGTCTCGAGCACCGCCGACGCCAGTCCAACCGATGGCGGGCGCGCGCTGACGATTGCCGAGCAGGCGATAGTAACATTAATTGACGACAGGCTGCAGGTTGACGAGCTCACACTGGATATGTCCGCGCCCGAATAATCGGCCAGGCACAGAATACCTGCCGTTGGCGGATTGTTTGTCGGCTCTGTTGATTGCCCGGGCGATTACGCACGTGTGGCGTTCGGTCGCTTGCGATAAGTGCGGGTCCCCTGTTCAGTTTAAAAAGTAACTACTCTCAGCCGACACGGTTCAATTAAATTTTGTCTCGAGGTAGTCGCACAACGAGTACCACTGAATACTCATGTTCACACCGGTTTTGTGGAAGCGGTGCATCAGAAAGTGCTTGGGTGTGGTGA
>CAKZSB010000400.1 GCA_937920585.1 uncultured Granulosicoccaceae bacterium
TGCCGGCGACTCACTTCACACACTGGTATACCCGCAGCACCGACTGGCGCTGGGAGTCTGCCGGACCACTACGCGCCGCCGTTGAAGCTGGCCTGACGCCGGTTATCTCACACTGGTGGTTCGGCGATGAAATTTCACCACAGTTTGTGCGCGACAATCGCGCAGCCTATCTCGAGAACATCAACACCAGGCTTTTGCCAATACTACAGTCGCTGCCAGATGCCATCGTGTTGCTCGAACCGGAATTCAACAAACAGGGCATTGAACAATGGCCCGAGTGGGACGCGGTTGCCAGCGAGGCAATCCTCGCCATTAAACGCGGCGCGCCGCATGTTCGGGTCGGCCTTGTCATCGGCGACTGGGCGTCGTTCGAGAGCGACAAGACGTTGTCGAATATTGACGGTGCGGTTGGCCACTCAGATTTTGTCGGCTTTATGCTGATGACCAGTGCCGGCAATGAGAGCGCTGACCTGAATCCGGTGTGGAGTGTTCGCGAGCGGGCGCAGCGCGCGGCACATGCGCTGCATCAACGCTGGGGCAAACCCCTGTATTTTGGATATATGGCACTATCGTCGGCTGACAACTACCGTTTGCGACAGGCTGAATACCTTCGCCAGCTCATGCAGTACGCACCCATGCTCGCCTCTTACGGTGTGTTTGGCGCGGGCTATTTTTCGCTGCTCGACAACCCGCGCCAGCGCGGCTGGTTCGGTGCCGCCGAAAATCATTTCGGGCTGCTGCAGGCCGACAGCGCGGACAAACCAGCCGCCGTTGCCTGGCGCAAAGCAGCCAGTGACATAATCGCCAGCGATCATACACCGCCCACGATAGACAGCCCTTTGCAATTGACCGCAAAGGCAGACGATAACCCCCATCGTCTGAGCGCCGGTTTCAATGAATGGGTTCGATGGCAAGTGACGCTGACGGGCCAGCAATCGGGCGCGACGCGTCAGTTTCGCGGGGCCGGCAATCGGCTATCTATCGATTGGCATGGCGAAGCTCAGCACGGAACTTTCACCTCCGAACGCGTTATTGCATCACTGCAAGTTGAAGACAAGGGACACAATGTAGTGCGGCAATCCATTCAGCTACAGTATCACTGTGCCCGTCCCTGCACGGCGACTCGGCCGGTTACACTGGATTCAGACTATGCGCAATCAGCGGGCAGCCGTAACGGCGCCCGCAGCCAGACAGATGTTAACGGGGAACTGCAGATCGAGCTGCCGGTAACACATTCCGCCGTCACCCTGCCACTACCAGGCAAACTTTCAGTACACGATCGCATCCGAATGCAGATCAACCCGAATCAGATAGCTGAGGGTTTAAGCATTGGTTTGATTGACGAGCACCACTACCAGATCGATCTTCCGGTGGAATATTTTCTCTACCAACGCGAGCCAGGCTGGCAGTCGATCAATATCGCCGTTGCAGAATTTCCGACTAACGCCAGGCGTTTCGGGCGCGACGGCAAACAAGTACAGTTTGGCGAACTGCGCCTCAATGAGGCCACGCGGCTGATCATCCAGCAGCGATTGAATACGGGCACCGTTGCGATTCGGAATCTTGGAATCGAACAACCTGCAAATCCCTCCAGTCTTTTTATTTCCGGAGTCACTGACTATGCCGATGAATAAGGCCACGCGATTGTGCGGCGCACTGCGAACCTCGTTGCTCGCCGTATGCTGCACCTCATTGTTGTTTGCCGCCAATCCGGCTTTCAGCGATTACGCTGCCGCCGATAAATCCACCCGGCTGGTCGGCAACCAGGCTGGCTATCTCACAGAATCGAACAAGGTTGCACTACTCTACAGCCACAGCGACGCACTCAGCGGCAACTGGCAATTGCGCGCCGTTGATGATAACCGTGTGGTGTTAACTGCCCCGCTGCCGCCACCACGCAAAGACATTCACACCGATTTTCACGTCTATGAACTGGATTTCAGCAAGGTGACGGCTGCCGGAGCATATCGCGTACACGCCGGCCCGTTCAGCACCTACCAATTTGAAATTGGCGCAACGCCCTGGCAACCGGTGTTGTCTGACCTGTTGCGCAGCTATTACCTGCAGCGTTGTGGCACTGACATTCACGATCATGTCACCGGCTTGTCTCATGCCGTGTGCCATCGCGAAGATGGCCAGGTAGCGCATGATGACCAACTGAACAACCATGGCGATCATATCGATGCCCACGGCGGCTGGCACGATGCCGGTGACTATGGCAAATACGTCGCGACAACCGCTATCGTCGTGCAGGATATCCTGACACGCTATGAACGCCATCGCACGGCGCTGTCTGCGCACCGCAGCGATATACCCAACGATTCCGGCCTGCCGGATGTGCTGGCCGAGATGCAGGTTGGTCTCGACTGGATGCTGCGTATGCAAAGAAGTGATGGCGCACTGTACCGCAAGATCGGCGGCAGGCACTGGTCGAAACTCGTCAGCCCCGAGTTCGATCGACAACAGCGCTACCTCTATGGTGTCTCGTCTCCGGAAACGGCAAAAGCTGCCGCGGCCTGGGCACTGGCGGCAAGGCTCTATCAGCGACACGATGAGCAACTGGCCACGCAGTATCTCGACGCCGCACAGCTGGCGTGGCAATGGCTGGACCAGCAATCAGAGCAGGTATTCGACTTTCGTGAAAAAGACAACGGCGGCTCCGGCCCCTATAGCACAACAAAAATCGACACCGAAGAATCGCTGACACACGATCGGGACGATCGTTTTGCCGCCGCCGTAGAGATGTATCTGACGACTGGCGAGTCACACTGGGAGAAGCGTGCGATAGAGTTGCTGGCCGACCTTGAGCTGGCATTTTTCGAGTGGAAAAACCCCTCGGGCCTCGCCATGTTCAGTTTGCGCTGGCACCCGCGAGCAGCTCATCTCAAAGCCGTGCATGCCACTATCGATGCAAAGCTTATCAAGGTTGCAGACGAGTCTCTCGTGCGTGTTCAGCAGAGCCCGTTTCATCTGGCGACTCATCGATTTGTCTGGGGTTCGAACAAAATGGCCGCGGCCATTGGCAGCCTGCTGGCTCACGCGTGGCGGCTGAGCGACAACCAGCGCTACCTCGATGCCGCATTCGATCAGGTCCATTACCTGCTCGGGCGCAATCCGTTGAACATCAGTTTTGTCAGCGGCAGTGGCGAGCGCGCAGTCAGCAATGTCAGCCACATGATCGCCCGCGGCACCGGCCAGAAAATACCGGGGCTGCTGGTTGGTGGCCCGAATGAACTGGCGCAGGCGGGTTTCGCGCCGAAACACGCCGGCCCACTCAGCTACGCCGATGTCGGCGGCTCTTACGCCACCAACGAATACGCGATCGACTACAACTCGGCCCTGATCACCCTGATCTGGGACCTGACTTTACCAGGCGCGTGGTACGCCACCGAGTCGCTGACCCACATAGACGAATAACGACGCACCTGCAGCGCCGTGGCAGGGATGCCCGCGGGCGCGGCGTTGCCGGTAGACTGTACATCCTGTTACAAATGGCGGCCGTGCCGTACCGCTATAGTAATTGTGTCACCTGCTGGTGACGGCGCAACAGGATTCGCTCTAATGGTTAAACAACGGCTACAGGCTCTGGTACTCGCCACCGCATTCGCGCTGGCATCGATGCAACCAGCTATCAGCGCTGACATCAGCCACGAAGTCAGGGATGGCAGAGCCGGCGGGTTTCTCGAAGCCGGCATTGGGCTCTTCTACAATCGTGTGCCACTGGTGGCATTTATACACGAAGATTTCGACGAGTCCGACGACGGCGGACTCAGCCTGCACATACAGCTGGAAGGGCGACTTGAATGGCGTAACTTCTTTGCCGAAACCATCGATACCAGTTTTAGCGACGTGGCTTTTGGCTACACCGCATGGGCAGATCATGACAATACCGTCGAGTGGGTGTTGTCCAGCCAGTTCAGCGAGTATTCCCCCAACGAGGCAGCAGGCTTTGAAGCGCTGGATGACCGCGACGGCGATCTAACGCTCGGCTTTCGCAGCCTGCATCAACGCGATAACATCACGTTGCAATTTGAACTGGGGCACGATATCGCCAACGCTCACAACGGACTGATTGCCGCCGCATTGATCGGTCGATCGTGGCAGCTTCGCAACTGGAATGCTCACGCGTTATTCGGCCTACGACATTTCTCCGACGACGTTATCAATCACTATTTCGGTGTCAGTGACGGCGAGGCGTCGGACACCGTTGCAGCCTACACCGGTGGCAGCGGCACACTGGCCAGCGCGGATATTGGCGCGGTGGTACCGATCAACGAAGACTGGTTGTTCCGCACCAATCTTACGCTCGATCGGCTGCCGGATTCTGTCGTCGCAAGCCCGCTGGCATCCGGACGCATGGCCTACTCGGTCGGCGCCCAGTTCGTCTACGTTTTCTAGCCATGTGCTTTCTCAAGCCGACATTGTCCACCCTTTCTGTCACTCTGCTGGCCGCACTGCTGATACCGGCGGACGCCAGAGCCGAGCCACAGCAGCTGCAGGCGCGACCCGACAAATGCGTTTCGCTGCGCCAGGGTCAGGTGTGCTATCAGCGGGTGCGACTGAGCTGGCAGACTGCCACCGCCGGTGACTACTGCCTGTATGACGCCAGCGACAAACAACCGTTAAAATGCTGGTCTAACGCCACCCGCGGCAACACACTCTATTCGTTCGCCTCACAGACCGATCGCGAGTTTCACTTGACTCGCGACAACAACGCCACGCCATTGGCACAAGCCCGGGTCACCGTCTCGTGGGTTTACAAAACCAAGTCACGTCGGCGCCGCAGCTGGCGATTGTTCTGATGACGCAAAGCGGCGAACAGGCAGCGCACATACTGGTGGTGGAAGATGATGCATCACTATCGAACTGGATCGCTGACTACCTGATCGACAATGGCCTATCGGTCAGCATCGCCAGTCGCGGTGACGACGCGCTGACTCTGATCGCAGAAGACCAACCCGATCTCGTGATACTCGATATCAATCTACCGGTTATCAACGGATTCGAAGTGTGCAAACAAGCGCGGGAATTCTACACCCGCCCCATTCTGATGCTGACTGCACGCGGTGACGAACCGGATGAGGTTCAGGGTTTGGAGTCTGGTGCCAACGACTACCTTGTCAAGCCGGTACGTCCACGCGCACTGCTGGCACGAATCAATTCGCTGCTCAGACGCAATGAAAGCATTATCGACGATCAGCGGCTCGAGTTCTGTAGTCTGCAACTACACGCCACCTCGCGCAGCGTGCACCTGGATGACGAAATCATCAACGTATCGTCTAACGAGTTCGACCTGCTGTGGTTGCTGGCAAACCACGCGGGGCGCGTGATGTCGCGCGATGAGATGGTCGAGCACCTGCGTGGCATCGAATACGATGGTTTCAATCGCTCTGTCGATATTCTGGTTAGCCGCTTGCGAAAAAAACTGCGCGACGATACAACAAGCCCTGTGCGAATTAAAACGGTCTGGGGCAAGGGCTATCTCTTTGCGGCGGACGCATGGTGACGGTAGCCTGAATCATGCGCAGGCTCGCCCTCTCTTTGTTGTTTGTCGTCATCGCGTCTATCTTCGGGCTCGGCTGGGCACTCGATCACCTTTTCTATCGTTACAGCAGCGACGGTCCGCTGGACGAACTCTCGATTCACCGGAGTATCGGACTGCAGCTTGCGCACACGCTCGATAATCATTCATCACCGAAAACATTTGTAGAACAGTGGTCCGCCGATGGTCCGTTCAGCCTTGCACTGCAAAGTGCCAGCGCCCTGCCGCTGCCCGCTGAACTTGCAGAACAATTCCAAAACGGCGAACCACTCGTGCTTGAATCAGAGCAACGAGTTGATATTCACTACTATCTGCCTGCGCACGCACAGGTACTGAGCCTGACACCGGATATTGATCATCGCAACAATATCTCAGGCATGCAGGCCGGATTCACCGCACTGTTCTATTCCGGCATGTTCGCGCTGACACTGCTTTGGCTTTATCCCCTGCTCAACCGACTGATACAACTGCGCCGCGCTGCCAGCCGCTTTGGTTCCGGTGACTTAACTGCCAGGCTAAAGCCCGCGAAGTTATCCTATATTCCAGACATTGAGGCCGAATTCAATCGCATGGCCGCACGCATTCAAACGCTGATTGAAGATAACAAACTGCTGAGCTCGGCTGTCAGCCACGACCTGCGCACCCCGCTCGCCCGCCTGCGTTTTGGGGTCGATACACTCAGCGATACCGATGCCCCGCAGGCGCGGCAAAAATATCTTGCGCGCATCAGCAGTGACCTCGACGAAATGGAGCGACTGGTGGAATCATTGCTGCGATTCGCAAGGCTCGATCACACCCTGAGTGCGACTGCCACCGAAACAGTCGATCTGGCGGGCCTGTGCGCCGAGTGTCTGCGGCAGTATCACGATGAATCAATCGCCATCGACTATCGCGCAGCCCCCGGTGTATCACCCATCGACGGCAGCAGTGAGTATCTGGCCATGTTGTTGAATAACCTGCTGCAGAACGCATTGCGCTATGCAGCCTCACAAGTGCGAGTGTGTATCAGTGATAGCGATCGACGGATAACGCTGCAAATTTGCGACGATGGCCCCGGCATTGCCGATGAACATCGAGGTGACGTGTTAAAACCCTTTAACCGCGGTGCCACCGGTACCGGCAAAGATGGCTACGGCCTGGGACTTGCGATCGTGCAAAGAATTGCCGAATGGCATCACGCAACATTACAGCTCGACAGCTGCCCGATTTTGAAAGGCGCGCGTTTTACGCTTACGTTTCCAGTCAGCCGATAAGGCAACACTCATCGCCCTCACTCCAGTAACTCAAACTCGCCCGCTGCCACCACATTTCCGTTAAGTTGCAGCTTTACCTTATGCACCCCCGGATACAGCGCTCGCACGGTCGTCTGTCGCATCGGATGATTGCGAGACACTTGCCTGGTTTCGCCGGAGGCAAGTTCAAGTGTGGTCCATTTAAAAACCTTGCTACCTGACTTACCCCCTTTTCTCACGTAATGCACGATGTAATCGAGCAGCAGGCGCTGTGAACTTTTAGCTTTTGATTGCAGTGTAACGTCGAGTGCCACAGTCTCGCCCACGGATATTTTCTGCGGTGCGATCGACAACTTCGCACTGACCCCTTTCGGCGCACCGAAGCCAATTAGTTCCAGTGCCTGCGGATCACCATTTTTAATTAAAGTGCGCAGGCCGTGCTTTACCACCCACTCGCGGTGCTCGCCCGGCTTTTTCAGCCAGCCTTTCGCGCGCTTGATTGTTACCTGTGGATGATCTTTTGCAATGTCGTTGAGATTGTTTGCCACGGATCGGCGTACATAGAGTTCTGGATCGTCGACCAGCGCATCCAGAATCGGCCAGATTGGCGCTGGATCGGCAACCAGCGCGTTTAGCTTCACGCCCCAGGGCAATCGCGACCGGACGCCCTCGGAACACCAGCGACGCACATGCGGGCTGTCGTGTTTGAGTTGTGACTTCAGATACGCAAAGGTCTTTTCCTGCTGATGCTGGACAAAAGGCCGCACCGCAAACTCGGATGAAAAGCGTTGTGTGAGTTCTGTCATCGCGTGCATCGAATCATCGAAATGATCGAGGCCGTGATCGGCAATAAACTGCCCCAGCGGCCATTGCAGCCAGCCATCGGTGACGGCCTCGCAATCGGGCAGTGGCGCCGGCAGGCTCTGTGTGAGTATGCCCAGCGCTTGCGGGATGTCGTCTGGCAAGGTGGTGCGCAACGCATCGGAAAACTGTTTCACGCGGGCATGAAATTCGAGCGCTTCGATGTTACGCACTGCCTGGCGCACAAACCCTTTTTGATCAAAAGACGGCATCGCCACTGCCACCTGTTGCGCCAGTGCCTTCGCCGCGCTGCGATCAAAGTAGTCCTTGTAGGCTTTACGTTCCTCGGCCATCGCTCAGTCCTTCTGTTGTTTATCCTGTTGCACAATGCCCTGATACAGGGGCAGAACCAGCCCCGCGATCAGCGTAATACGCAGTATATGCAAGGCGCTGACGAATGCCACATCAGCGCCCAGCAACAGCGCGATCAGTGTCATCTCCTGAACGCCACCCGGCGCCAGGGCGAGGATCAACTCACGCAGATCGACACCGGTCAGCCATTGCCCGAGCAGCGCGATAAGCACAGTCACTATCATCAGCAGACAGCTCCAGCCAATCGAGGCGAGCAGCGTGCGTTTGACTTCAGCCAGCCGCACACCGGCAAAACGACAACCGGCAAAGACACCGATGGTTATCTGCACGGCCGCAAGTACCGGGTCGGGCAACACGGCGTCGGTGACGCCAAATCCGTGTGCCAGCGCACTGAGCAACATGGGCCCGGTCAATAGCGCCAGCGGCAGTCGCAACCACTTGCCAAGCACACTGCCGGCGATCGCACAGACCAGCAAAATGCCATAGCCATACAGGCTCCAGTTCGCTGTGTGAACAGCTAGCGATACCGCCTGCTCTGTGAGATTGTTATCGAACAGGCGAAACGCAAACGGAATGGTGAATACTAATAACACAACGCGTGTCACCTGCGACACCACCACAGTGCGTGTGTCGGCCCCCATGTTCGGCGCGATCAGAATCACCTCGCTCAGGCCGCCGGGCAGTGCCGCGCAAAAGGCGGTATTTCGATCTACCTGCAGCACAGTCTGGTAGTAGAACATGCCAACGATAATAGCGCTGGCCATAAAAGCCAGCAGGCCCGGCACGATTAGCAGCCAGGCGCCGAGCTGACCGGTGATATCACCGCTGAAGGCACTGCCGATCATCACGCCAAATACCGGTGTGGCGATCAGTCGCACCTGTGTCGGCATGTACGTGTGGCCATGGGTGGTGGCACCGATAATGGTGAAGGCCAGCGCGCCGAGGGTCCAGGGCAGTGGTGTATCGAGCCAGTAAAAAAGCGCCCCGCCCGCTATCGCTGCCAGCAGCGTGAGCACTGTATTGCGCCAGGCATTGTGTTCGACGTTGGGTTTATCGGTCACTAAGCGGCGGCCGGTTCGGTCAACAGATCGAACAAGGCAGCGGTAAAGGCGTGCACGTCGGCAGGGAAAAAAGCGCCGGCAATGTAACGGTCCGGGCGCACGAGTAATATCTGGTCGCGGTGGGTGCGCAGCGGGCGGGCCGATGCATCATCGGCCTGCAGCATGTAGCGCGGCAAGGCGCTGTCGATCAGCACATCGCTATGCACCGCCGCGGGTTGCAGCAGCCGCACGCGCGACGGTGCCAGGGCAGCCCACAGGCCACTGTGCAGGCTGGCGATGCAGTGCTCGCCGGCATCGTCCTGCGCCAGCAGACAATAGCCATTGCCGATTACGGTATCGAGCAGTACATGTCCGCCGTGTTCATCCTGCACCATTGGCTGCGGCATCATCTCTCCCACCAGTGAAGCCTCGAATGCCTGTTTGTCCAGATCGATGAACAGGCCCTGGTCGTAGCGCGGGCGCGGCTTGAATTTCATCTGGAAGATCCAGTCGTGTGCCTCGGGGAAGCGCTCGAGCGCCGACATAAGTGATTGTGTCAGCGCCAGCTGTTCATCACCCACCGGCATGACAAACTCACCCATCGCGACGGCCAGCTGAATCATCGCCCAAATCGGGCCGCGCCGCTCGTTGTCATAGCTGTCGAGCACATCGGTGTGAAAGCCGTGCCGCAGCACACCGGCGATTTTCCACGCAACGTTGTGCGCATCGCGAATTCCGGCATTCATCCCCTGGCCGGCAAACGGCGGGCTCAGGTGTGCCGCATCGCCAAGCAGCAGTATGCGGTTGTCGCGCAGGCGCGCTGATATGCGCGCGTGAAAGCGGTAGACCGCGCGGCGAGTGATCTGGCTTGTGTCGATTTCGCGATAGGGTGCCAGCAGATCGGCCAGAAATTCGTCGGTCAAAACCTGCTCGCGGGTCTCGCCATCGCGCAGCATGAATTCGTAGCGACGCCCGCCGCGCGGCGAGTAGATACTTACTTGCGGTCGGTGCGGGTCGCAGACAAATCGCGATATTCGTTCTGAATCCGGATCGTCGATGGTATCGAGCACGATCCAGTCTTTTTCGTAGGTGTTGCCGAGCATCGCTATGCCCAGTGCCTCGCGAATGCCGCTCTGGCCACCATCGCAGGCCAGCAGATAGCGGGCCTCGTAAAAGCAGCCACTTGCGGCGGCCGCAACCACGCCGCTGTCATCCTGGCTGACCTCAACGATCGTCTCGTTGAATACCACGGCGACGCAATCGAACTGGCGCAGCCGCGCGAGCAACTGCTGCTCCAGATCCTGCTGCAGCATGTAGTTGCGTTTGGCATAGCCGTAGTTTTGCGGGCCGGGGCCAACCCGTGCGAAACAGTGATTGTCGCCATCGTAATAGCTCGCGCCGGCCGCGGGCTCAACGCTGCTGGCCAGCTGGTCGGCAAGCCCGATTGCCTGTAGCGTTCGCAAAGATTCATCGTCTATCGTCTGCGCCCGTGGGTGCAGGCAGACGCCGGGGTTGCGCTCGACGACGATAGTCGAAATGCCCAACTGCCCGAGAAGTGCGGCTGCGGTCATACCAACCGGTCCGCACCCCACAATCACAACATCACACTGCAATCGCGGGCTAGAGTCCAATGGTGGCTGCCGGCAGGTTGGCGACGAGACACAGGATCAATGACGATAGTGAACGCATTGGCGGGCACCAGACTAAGTGAGAGCTGCAGAATTTATCACAAGATCAGCGGAGCGGGATTGCGGTATGCTTGGCAGCTCAATCGACAGGAGAATCTGGCCAATGCGCCTGGTAGCATTTGATGACAATGGCAATTCCGTACTGGGCGTAGCACGAGGCGATGACATCGTCCGGCTCGACAAAGCTGCCCCGCAATTGCCGCAAACCCTTCGCGGCTTGCTCGAGGCCAACGCGATGGCCGACGTGGCTGCTGCTGCAGACAGCGCCGCCGCGACTGCTGTGATGTCAGCCGCTGGCATAAAACACGCGATTCCTTTGCCTAACCCGAGCAAAATCATCTGCCTGGGGTTGAACTACGCCGATCATGCCAAGGAAGGTGGACACGCCAAACCCGACTACCCGTCGTTTTTCATGCGCGGCCCTTCATCACTCGCCGCCCATAACCAGCCGATTATCAAACCTGCGTTCTCCAATACCATGGACTACGAGGCGGAGCTTGCTGCAGTTGTCGGTACGCGCTGTCGCGACGTAAAACGCGCCAATGCACTTGATGTTATCGCCGGCTACTCCTGCTTTAACGATGGCTCGGTACGCGAGTATCAGCGCAAGACATCACAGTGGACCATCGGCAAGAACTTCGATGCCACCGGCGGCTTTGGCCCTGAATTCGTCACTGCAGACGAATTGCCCCCTGGTTGTGAAGGCCTGTCCATCAGCACCCGGGTCAACGGCAAGACCATGCAGGACGACAACACCGCCAATATGTTGTTCGATGTTGCAGAAACGATTGAGCTGCTGACCAGTTGCATGACACTGGAGCCCGGTGATCTCATCGTCATGGGTACGCCCGCCGGCGTGGCACACGCACGCAAGCCACCGGCATGGATGGTTGATGGCGATATCTGTGAGATCGAGATTGAGCAGGTGGGGCTGTTGAGCAATCCGATTGTAGAGCGATAGCGCGTCCAACGGCTGAATCATCAGCGCAACAGATTGCGCTGATGAGCCCCAGGCAATTGTGTCACTCGTCAAAGCCTTGGACAGGCCTTGGATTCATTTTTAACCCACACTCTGAGTGCCTTGGCAAACCCCTTTCGACGCGCGTACACAGTTACTGTGGTCGCCTGGCTTGAGACACCTTGCAGATCTGCGATGGCAGCAAAGGAGTCGCTGGTACCCACCGTGATACCTATCGTTTTACCCTCGATATACTGTGTAATAAGAAACGTGCCCTTTGCATTCGAGTGACTTTCATATGTGGCACCGTATTCGTATTTTGCGCTGTCCCCGCCGTAGCCCTGGTTGGTGCGGTAGAACCCCGTAAAGCACTTATCAATTTGATTCTGCAAGCGTTTGCGCAGTGAATCAAACGACTCGGCAACCTCGAAGTTCTGGCTTCGTCGCTCGTTGATCTGACGAAACTCGTCAGGGCTGTGTACCACGCTACAGCCTCCCAGCCCAATAGCAAGTGCGATAACTACCGACGCGCCATATTGTGTAATGCCCATTTCAACGCAACCTTTTCAGATCCGTGTAATGCATACCACAATCGTCAGTCGACACAACGGACAATAACGGGATATCCCTCTTTGCGTTACCACTGACTTCAGTCAGTGTGAAATCGTATAGATTGCGATCCAGATCGTTTATCCTGACCACATAACCGTGTCCGGTTTTCGGCACAATGAACATTCGACGCATCAGGACATCAGAGTGTTGATTCGTCGTGTAGGCGCCGCGGCTCGATGATTGTTTTTCCCTGACAGCGCTTATCTGAACCGGCACGCCCGCCGGCAGCGGGATACGCCCGGTGCTTTTGTTTTTTTTCGCCCTTATCGCACCGTAGTAATACGCCTCGCATGTATCGGGGTACATACGGAAGAGATGCAAAAAGGTGTAGTATTTTGCGCCAAAGATGGGAA
>CAKZSB010000401.1 GCA_937920585.1 uncultured Granulosicoccaceae bacterium
CCGCATGGCTCAAATTTCACTAATGACTGCGCTGAAAAATGGCACGCCGCTGCTAATGGACGGGGCCATGGGTACTGAAATCGAACGCCGTGGCGCCGCCGTTGATCAACTGGGATGGAGTGCACTGGCGATAAAGGAGCAGCCGGATGTGATCCGGCAGATCCACAGCGATTACCTTCATGCGGGCGCAAGCCTGCATATCGTCAATAGCTTTGCGCTGTCGAAACACGTGCTCGATTCAATCGGATGGGGTGACGCATTGGCTGACTTGAATGCCCGCAGCGTGGCGCTGTTCGATTCGGCAGTGCGCGATACAAACGGCGATCGCAGTGCGCTGTGGGCTGGTGGCTCGGTATCGACATTTGCCGCATTTTCGGATCGAAGGCGCTTGCCGGCTGCTACTGAGTTGTTTGCCAATACACATCAGCAGGCTGAAATTCTCTATAACTCGGGCGTCGATTTCTTCGCGCTGGAAATGCTTTTCGACGTCGATACCAGTGTGCTGATGCTGGACGCAGTAAAGGATTTCGAGCTGCCAGTGATCGTCGGTTTTACCTGTGAGTACCTGCTGATAGATGGAGCGGAGACACTCTGTTGCCGGCGTATGGGCGAAGCCTTACTAACATTCGAAGAGACGATCAGACAATTCACCCAGCGGGTTGAGCATCGCAATCTGATCGTCGCAATCATGCATGCAGACTTTGCCGTCTGCACACGAGCGATCGGGATTGTTCGTCGATACTGGCAGGGGCCGATCGCTGTGTATCCGAATTCCGGTGAATTTATAAACCTGAAATTGCAGTTCGATACCGTCAACCCGGTTGATGAATTTTGTGCTGTCGCGGCCGCCTGGCTGCAGCAGGGCGTGCAAATCGTGGGGGGCTGTTGCGGCATACGGCCAGAGCACATTCAGGCGCTGGGTCGGCGACTGTTCGCTTCAAACCAGTGAGCGCGCGAGGTATTGATAAAAATCCCACAGTGTCCCCTCCATCGCCGGGTTGGCCAGCGGCCCCGGCGAATAGAGACTCGATTTCACCCCGTCGGCAACCCTTAACAGCACGGTTTTATCCTCAGCCATCGTTTGCTGAAACAGACTGATTGCCGATTCCAGTTCTGCGTCGCTCCAGGTGTCGCCGTAGAAAATCAGTCCCATTTTCACCCTGACTTTATTGGCAGTGAGCGGCTGCAGATACAGGAATGAACTGTAATCACTACCTACACCAACGGCAAACCCGGGTGGTATTGCAAACATCACGCAGGTGTTTAATTGATCATCACTGAGGCTGCTGTGGCCCACCTGCTCTGCCGATACCCGCTTTGCAAAGCCAACCTGATAACCGAACCAGTTGCCATCAGGTTCAAGGTGCTGACACAGGCGACTTGGATTGACCTTGTGCAGGGTGTCGCGATGCAATGGCGACAGGTGATAGCCCTCCATGAAATTTTCCATCAGGAGTTTCCAGTTGATATCCCAGTCCTCGGTCGCCGACCATTGCTGCGACATTTCGTCGAGGTGATAGGGTCCGACTCGCTGCTCCAGCGCGCCAAGCTGACTTGAAATGCCTGTTGTGTCCGGATCCAGTGTGACAAATACAAAGCCGTGCCACACTTCGTGTCTGACTCCAGGCAGCTTGCAGTCCGGCATCGCAAACGTTGTGCGTTCCGGGACGAATGGCGCTGTCAGCAACTGGCCGTCCAGCCCGTAACTCCAGTGATGATAGGGGCACACAATGCGCTGTGTGTTACCCGATCCCTCGAGCAACACGGTGCCACGGTGCCTGCACACGTTGGACATTGCGTTGATAGAGCCCTTGTTGTCACGCATAACCACAACTGGAGTTTGCGCTACGCTGCAGGTGATGTAGTCACCGGGCGCTGGAATCTCCTCTACCCGGCCGACACAGACCCATTGCCTGCCAAAAAGCTGCTCCAGTTCTATTTTGAGAAAATCAGCGTCAGTGTAGTAATGCGCGGGCAGCGCCCGCGCATCCTCGTATCCTGCACCTTTTATATCACGCAGAAAATTCCCGTACTTTTCGCTCAACCCGCAGTTACTCATCAACGGTGCCTGATTCTGTCGCTGTCACAGCGCGATTGTACCGAAACACCCTGCATTTGATGGAGGCGCATCTGCAGACCGGCGCGTTTAAAGGCAAGCGTTCGCCCTGACTACGCACGTTCCAAGGGGTTTTTACCCTGCGATTTATTTTGTATCACTGCGCAACTGCGCAATACCGCATGTTATGTAAAATAGTCAGCTCGTCCTGCGCTGCTCAAAGCCAAACACACGCACAATGGATGCGTTCGTGACCAAACCACTGATTGGCGATATAGTTCAGATGCATTGATCAGTTTGCTTTGTCGTTCACTACTCCTGGGGGAAACACTATGCGTCTGGCCGGAAAAACTGCATTGGTTACCGGAGCGGCATCCGGCATCGGTGCGGCCTGTGCGAAGCTTTTCAAATCAGAGGGTGCGCGCGTGGCAGGCGTTGATTTGAATACCGACACGATGGCGCCACTCGCGGACACGCTCGAGATTAGCCGCGCACTCGATGTCACCGATAAACCAGCAGTCGATGCCATGATTGCA
Source organism: uncultured Granulosicoccaceae bacterium (assembly GCA_937920585.1). GTDB lineage: Bacteria > Pseudomonadota > Gammaproteobacteria > Granulosicoccales > Granulosicoccaceae > CAKZSB01. The sequence goes on from CAKZSB010000401.1 coordinate 2,593, forward strand.
ACCATAGCCGAAGCGTTCGGTCATATTGACATCCTGATCAACAGCGCCGGCATCACTGCCCGCAACGTACCCGGCGACCTGCCGTGGGACCAGATCTGGCAAAAAGTCATGGATGTGAACGTCAAGGGTACTTTGCTGCCGAGTGCCGCGGTTATGGAATTGCAGCGCAAGGGCGACAGAGGCGGTGCAATCGTTAACTTCAGTTCGATCTACGGCCAGGTGGCACGCCCCGCTCTTCTGGCCACGGGGGGTATTCCCGATCCCTACACCCATTCAAAGGGCGCGGTATTGCAGATGACACGCGATCTGGCTGTATCAGGCGCGGCGGATAACATTCGCGTCAATGCACTGTGTCCCGGTTTTATCGAAACGCCAATGACCAGCGGATTGCGACAGGACAATGCGATGAATCAGGGCCTGGTGGAGTTGCATCCGATGGGCAGACTGGGCACGGCAGATGAAGTCGCACAATGTGCGTTGTTTCTGGCCAGTGATGAATCTTCGTTTGTCACGGGTACTACGCTTGCCGTCGATGGGGGTTATCTGGCGGTGTAGCGGGTCGCAAGTGC
>CAKZSB010000402.1 GCA_937920585.1 uncultured Granulosicoccaceae bacterium
ACCACCGATAACCAGACCATTCAACGCGGCGATCACAGGTTTATTCAGATTCCAGTTTTCGGTGAGCCCGGCAAAGCCGCCATCGCCGTAGTCACCATCCTCCCACCAGTTTTCCAGCTGCGCGTCACCGTCGTTGAGTGATTTCAAATCCCAACCGGCCGAGAATATTTTTTCACCGGCAGCAGAGAGAATGCCGACGCGCAGTTCAGGGTCATCCCGCAACAGTGCGAATGCCTCGCCGAGCTGCCGACTCATTTCGTGGTCTATCGCATTGACTTTGGGCTTGTCGAGGATCACCTCGAGCACATGTCCGTTACGGCTTAACTTTACGTATTCGCTCATTCGTGTGGTCCGGTAATTTTCCTGGTGGTTCGGGTTGCAGCATGGCATCGCGAAGCTCATTCAGCGCGTACCATGCTATCAATTTTCCCAACCTGCCGAGCAGAGTATTGAAGACTGCACCGCTGCCGATTTACAGGCTAAGGCCCTGCCTCCAACACGCTATCAAAAAACGACAACAGCAAGGGATTGAACACATCCGGCGCTTCGGCCAGCGCCATGTGCCGCAAACCGGCCATGATCTCGACTCGCGAACCGGCAATCTCCGCACTGATCGCCTGGGCCATCGCGGGCGGCTGCCCTGAATCGTCATCGGCGGTCAGTACGAGTGTCGGGCACACGATCGCAGGCTCGGGGGTGATCAATTCCTCAACGCCCTCAACCAGCACCCGATAGATCGCTGGATAGACTTGCGGATCGTTGGCCATCACCCATTGCCGCACTTGCTGTATCAGGGCGGGATTTTGTGCCTGACAGGTTTCACTGAACCAGCGTGCAATGGCGGCGTCAACCGTCGCCCCCGGGCCTTGTTGCTGCAGCTGCGCCAGCCGATCGGCCACAGCCTGCTGTGCCTGCACACTGCGACGATGCGGTGAATTGAGAATCGCAAGCGCCGAGAGCCGGTCGGCGTGATCCATTGCAAAGCGACGGGCAATCATGCCACCGAGTGAGAAACCTGCCACCGCACATTGCTCGATGTTCAATTCATCGAGCAAATACACCAGCTGCTTTGCAAACAGGCGCAAGTCCGGTGTTGTCGGCGGATTTGCACTATCACCGTGACCATACAAATCGTAGCTGAGCACGGTATAACGGGCCAGAGCCGGTTGCAGCCACTGCCACATCGCGCGATTGAGGCCCAAACCATGGACCAGCACCACAACCGGGCCATTGCCGCTCAAGTCAAAGCAGGTGCCATCCGTTGCTGTGCGACTATCAGCCATCTGTGTTTTCCACCGGCTTGTAGGCAACCACTTCAACCTCCACCCGACAATCGACCAATAAATCATTGACAACCGCTGATCGCGTCGGCGGATCAAACGGAAAATACTCGGCATATACGGCGTTGAAACCGGGAAAATCTTCACGGCTCGTCAGCCATACCATCGCCTTGACGACATCCGATAACTCACAATCTGCCAGCGCAAGCGTCTCGCGAACCTCGCTCAACACCGCGTGTGTTTGATCCTCGATGCTGCCGGTCGTCATCGGCACGCCGTCCTTAAAAGGCACCTGGCCAGTCAGAAAAACAAAATCACCAGCGCGCATCGCCCGCGACAATGACAGTTGCCGACCATTGATCACGATCGGATCACCGATAACCTGTTTGGCTTTTTTCATTGTCGCTCCATTTGCGTTCATCAAAAGGCTGTCAATCAGATTTCACAGCATGTGTACGGCGAATTCGTCGTCACTAAGCTCACTCTGGCACAATTCAAGCAGATGACGATGATGGGTGAACAGAAAAATTTGCGTATGGCGGGCAAGCCTTGCCAATTGCTGCAGCATCGCACGGCTGCGCTGATTGTCGAACGTCATCAGCAGATCATCCATGATCAATGGCATCGGCTCGTTGTTTTTCATATGTTGTTCCAGCGCCGCGATCCGCAGCGATAAATACAACTGATCCCGCGTGCCCTCACTCATCCCCTCCACCGGCACACGGCTGCCATCGGCCCGCACACCCACAATCACCGCCTCGTCGCGGGCGTCGTAGTCAGGGGCCAGGCGCTCGAACGAACCCAGCGTCACCGCCTTGAATACACCGGATGATACCGCCAGCAACGGCGCCTGATTTTGTTCGCGATATTGCTCGCGCTGTTGCTCGAGAAAGGCAGTGGCGATTCGCAACTTGATAAACGCTCGGGCGTCGGAGCCGAGGCCAGCGGCAATCGATTCGGCTCGCTGGCTGTGAATAGCCGCCAGATCACCGGCCTGTGCCAGTTGATCGAGTTCGCGCGCAAGAGTACCAGCCTCATCACGCAGAGCCTGTAATTGCTCGCGCTTTTTAGTTTTCTCGCGTTCGAGCGTGGAGCGGCGAGCGGACAACAACTCACCATCCTCACACTCTACACGCTGCATGAAATCATCGACCGGTTCTCCGCGCGCCAATCCGATCAGTGCCTGTCGATGGTTTTCGGCATCCTTCGATAGTCGCTCGCGTTGCTCGATTTTGGCGAGCAGAGGTTCAATGCCTTCGGTCACGGTAAGCTGCGCCATGGACTTGTGCTGATCCAGTCGCTCGGCAGACTGGCGCGCCTGCATCTGCACCTGATCGAGCGCATCCTGGGCCTGCTGCAATTGATCGGATAAGGTGCTGTGGCGAAGATCGGCCTTGCGCGCTTCAGTCAGTGCCGACCACATCGCCTGCTGACGCGCCAGTACTGAATCGCCACCGACTGCCAACCTGGCACTATATTCATCAACCCGCTCCTCATAGGTGAGCACTTCTTTTTCTATTAAGGCCGATTCGGCGGATAGCTTCAGCCATTCGTCATAGCGCGCCAGCAATTCAATTCGCTGCTGCAATAACTTGCGGCCGGTGCGAACCGTCGTAGTGGTGTCAAGGCCCAATTCACCACAGTGCACCGCCCAATTGTCAGCAGCTTGCCTGGCGTTGCGTTCAAGCCTTGCGGCCTCGGTTTGCAACTGCTCGAACTTTACCGTCTGGCGACGAATTCGATCCTGCATTTCATCGCGCTTGCCAATCGCTACCTCGCGCTCACGCAATCGATCGCGCGCCAGGCTAAACAGTTCATCGAAGTCGCGCGAGCCCGAATCATCAACCGCGGCCTGCAACTGAGCCACTGCTGCATCGAGCAATCGCTCGCTGCGCTGAATCTCGTCTTCCGCATTGCCGAGCGCTGTCACCTGCTCACGATAGGCAAGCCAGTGCTCACGCCACTCTTCCATCTCATCCGGCGATCTCGCCAGCACGGCACAATCGCGCCATTGCAACAGCCATTGTTGTTGCGTTTCACGGTGAATATCGCGTTGGCGTTCAAGCGCCTTTTCTATTTCGCCGGTGGCCGCCGCGCATTGTTTTAGCCGCCGCTGCAACTGCTCGGCACGGGCAACATGCTCGGCCTCCTCGCGAAGCGCATCGGCGAGCCTGTCGGCATCGATCACCGCAGCGGGATAGGACATCTGCAGGGCAAAGTCGATTTCACGCTGATCCATATCGCGATTCAACTGCCAGTCGGCAATCACTTTTTGCCACATTGCATCGCGATTCCGGCGCGCCTTCGACAGCGCCTGAACGCTCGGCAGGTCACCTCCTCTCTGCAGGCTCGCCAGATCCGCCGCGAGGTCCTTGCGCTGTTGTTGTTGATCCGCGAACCGCTCGTGCAGCCGATCGATTTCGCGCTGCTCGTCGGCCAGTTGTTCACGGTATTTTCGAATCGTCGTGCTATTCGGTACATTCAGCGCGGCCAGCGCCTCACCATCGACCGACACACCGGGCAACAGCGCCCGTGCCTGTTTCAGCTCCCGGCGTAGTCTGTCGGCGGTGGTTTTAAGTTGCGGCAGATTGCGATGGTGCTGGCGCACTTCACTGGCTGCATCAATCGTACGTTGCAGCGCAATCGGTGGCTCGCCCGATACATTCGCAAGCGACGTTTCGTCTACCTCGATCCCCAGCCGCAGTGTATCTGACTCGCTGTTATTGGCCTCCAGCGCCAATTGGGCAAGCTCGAGTTTTTCCGCACTTTCCTCAAAGGCCAGTTGCACCGGTTTTGCAATACGCAGCGCGTCAAGTGCCTCGATCGGTCCGGTCAGCCCTAAAGTCTGCATACCGGCGGCAAGCTCCACTTCGCGTGCCGACATGTCGTGGTGCAGCTCGGCCAGCCGTTCGCGGCGACTTCGATAAACCTCTACGCGTGCGTGCAGATCATCGAGCATGGCTGCCTCGGCCAGCACAGCCGGTGCGGTGGCGCACTCACTCAGCTGCTCCTGTATCCGGGCCACGTTACTTTGCTCACGCTGCAGGGTGTCGGCATCACGCTCGGCCTTCTCACGCGATTGCCGCGCGCGCAGCGGAAAATCATCGCTTAGCATCGGCAACGAAGGCAACGCCGCTATCTGTGCCGTTTTTGCATTCAACTGGGCAACCGTCGGCAAGGCGTCCTGGCAGCGCACAATCCAGTCGAGCTCGCGCTCAAGATCACCACACTCATTATCCAGTGACTTTACCGCTTTCTGTTTTTCGGAAAGTTGCTGCTCCAGTTGTTGCCACTGTCGCGTTGCGATGGTGTTGTCGCGCATTGCGCGCTGGTGCTCTTTAAATTCTTTCACCGCCGGCCGGATACGCACATCCCGGTAGGCACGGCCTTTGTAGTATTGCTCCGAGCGCAAAACAAACTGATCCAGTGTCTGCTGCACCAGCGTGCCACCCGTGCCCGTGGCGAGCAGCGCCTGGCCCAGGTCGCCATCGCGACTCAGCAGTGAGTCTGCCCCCTTTTGCAGCTCGTCGCTGTCCAGCCCGAAAACCCGGCTGAAATATTGCTCGTCCACACCACCCAGAAAAGGTGCCAGTATGTTGTCGTCCAGCGCGATACCATCGGCACCTCTGATTGTATTCTTGCGCCCCTTGGCGCGAGTAAAAGAGAGCCGGCTGCCATCGCGACTCTCGATCTCGGCAGACAGCGCAAGATCGGCGTAGTCGTGCCGAAAGTTATCGACCGAGCGATTGGGAATACCGTACAACAATGCGGCAATCGCCCGAAGCAACGAGCTCTTGCCCGCCTCATTGGGCCCGAATACCAGGTGAAAATCCGGCTTACCGTCGCCATAGTCGGCGGCGAATCCGGTAAACGGGCCAAACGCCGGAATGTCGAGTGTGCGAAACCTCATGCGCTCAAACCACCGGTGGCGAGCGCCGCAACTATCATCTCGCGCACCTCAGCCAACAATTGCGGGCGTTGCGAGTCATCCAGTTCTGCTTCGATCTCGCGCCGAATTTCGACCGGCAGCTGTGCCAGCATCTCCAGCACCTCGGCGGGCATGGCGTGCTCGACCAGTTGATCCAGTGTATCGCCCTGCAGTGACTGTAACACCGAGCCTGTCAGTTCATCGCGTGCGGCAATGTCAGCGAGATCGTAGACCGGTGAGGTCGCCACCACCACACTCTGAATCCACAGCAGTTCCTCGCCAATATCCTGCGCCATGGCGAGAATGTCGGCCTCGAGCTTGTCCTGCTCCAGTAACAGGCTGCCGTGCAGTACCGTGGCACCCTGCAGACGTATTCGCGCTATCAGCAACACGCCTGCCGCGGCCTCTATTGCCTCGTCGAGCACACTGCTGATCGCACGCTGCTGTTCCGTTACGTCTTCAATAGACGTCAGATCGACCACCAGATCCTGCCAACGGACCACCGCCAGCTCGCGCATCTGCGCAGACTCAACTTGCAGATTGTCATCGACCCGGACCAGCCGGCAACCCCGCGGCCCCGTCTCGCGAATATGCCGGCCCTGCGGGTTGCCACTGAATACGATCCAGGGATCCTCACTGATCACCTGCGGCAGATGAATATGCCCCAGCGCCCAGTACTGATAATTTTTGCCGGCCAGATCCTGCGTCGAACAGGGCGCATAGGTATCGTGCCCCGGCATATTGACCAGGCTGGTGTGCAACAGGCCGATATTAAAACAAGCCGCTTCGGCCGGCGGATAATCGAGCGCAATATTCTCTGGCACCTGCCGGTCCGGAAAACTGCGCCCGTGCACCACCACCGGCAGGCTGGCATGACGATGCGATTCCGCACTTCGGCTCGAATAGGTCACCACATTATCCGGCAGGTTCAGGCTCCGGGTAATCACCGATTCAGCATCGTGATTGCCGGCGATCAGGAACACCGGAATACCCGCCTGCTGCAAGCGCACCATCTGGCGGCGAAAGAAAAGCCCAGTGCTGTAGTCTTTCCAGTCACCGTCATAGATGTCACCGGCGAACAGCACAAAATCAACCCGCTCGTTGATCGCCAGCACCACCAGATTCTCCAGCGCCCGGCGGGTGGCACCGCGCAACAGATCAACCGGTGCGTCGTCGCGCTGCTGAAGGCCGCGCAACGGACTGTCCAGGTGGATATCGGCAGCATGAATGAAAGTGAACAACAGCCCCGTACTCCGGCATTGGCAGACTTCAGGATGCTAACAGATTGCGTAACGCCGGCAGCAGATTGTGCGTGTCCGGCACGACACCCGTGCGACCAAACAGGCGCCAGCGGAGGGCAACAGCCAGACAAATTGCTTAGCGCATCACCCTGCCATAAACTGCCAATCTGAATACAACACGGTGATCGCGGCAATGGCACAACTCGCACAGTATCAAATGCTGATAGACGGTGAATGGACAGACGCGAGTGATGGCAAAACCTTCACCAGCGCCAACCCGTCCACCGGCACCGACTGGGCACAGATTCCCGAGGCCACCGCCGAAGACGTCGATCGCGCAGTACAGGCGGCACACCGCGCTTTCACCGAAGGGCCGTGGGCCGATGCCGTGCCAACCGAGCGCGGCCGCTATCTGCGCAAGCTCGCCGACCTGCTGGCCGATCAATCAGAGCAACTGGGCCGCACCGAATCCATCGACACCGGCAAAATGCTCAAGGAAACCCGCTGGCAGGCAAAGTACATCGCCGAGTTCTTCCACTACTACGCCGGCTGCGCCGACAAACTGCACGGCACCACCCTGCCAATCGATAAGCCCGATCTGTTCGTGTTCACCGATCGCGAGCCACTGGGCGTTGTCGCCGCTGTTGTACCGTGGAACTCGCAGCTCTTTCTGGTTGCGGTAAAAGTGGGTCCGGCACTGGCCGCCGGCAACACCGTGGTGCTCAAGGCTTCCGAACATGCCTCTGCCGCCATGCTCGAATTCGGTAAGCTGGTGGAACAGGCGGGTTTTCCGCCAGGTGTGGTAAATATTGTCACCGGCCACGGCGACCCTTGCGGAAAATCGCTGACAAGCCACCCGTTAGTACAACGCATCAGCTTTACCGGTGGCCCCGAGTCCGCCCGCCACGTGGTGCGCAACTCAGCCGAAAACTTCGCTGAAGTGTCACTCGAACTCGGCGGAAAATCTCCGTTTATCGTCTTCGAAGATGCCGACGTTGAAAGCGCCGTCAACGCATCAATCGCCGGTATCTTTGGCGCCACCGGTCAAAGCTGCGTCGCAGGCTCGCGCCTGTATCTGCACGAAGACATCGCAGACGAATTTCTGAAAATCATGGTCGATCTGGCCAGCAAGATTCAAATCGGCGACCCACTCGAAGATGACACCCAAATGGGGCCACTGTGCACACAGGGGCAAATGGAGCACATCGAACGCGAAGTCGCCCATGCACAAACCGAAGGTGCCACCCTGTTGCACGGCGGCAAACGCCCCGCCAGTTTGCAAAACGGCCTCTACTACGAGCCAACCATCCTCGACTGCCCGCGTCAGGACCTGCGCATCGTCGACACCGAACTATTCGGCCCTGTCTTGAGCGTGATTCGATTCAAGACCGAAGAAGAAGTATTGAAACTCGCTAACGATACCAAACACGGTCTTGCGGCCGGAATTTTCACACGCAACAGCGCTCGATCTATTCGGGTCGCGAAAGCCGTCAAGGCGGGCATTGTGTGGGTGAACACCTATCGCGTGGTATCGCCGATTGCTGAATTTGGCGGATTTAAAGGTTCCGGTTACGGGCGCGAAAGCGGGTTTCAGGCGATGTATGACTACACGCGGCCGAAAACGATCTGGATGAACATGTCGGATGAGCCGATGGCCAATCCGTTTGTGATGCGGTGACCTCCGGCAAGCCGGATCAAAACACGCGACATCAACCAACACCTGAAGCGAAAATGGCACAAGGCATCTATCTCTTAGCAAGGTAATGAGCGCCCTGTGCCTGAAATCCTAATCCAGTATTAACCACGATCTCTCATCGACTGACGATTGCGTTTTTCGCACTGCCTTGCGCTTGTAATTTCCAGGCTGTAAACCATGAACCACGGCACCCTGCTATCGTTGTTTGAATCCGTGAAAAACGTCCCGGAATGTATTTCGGAGACACCACGGCCTTCAATGAAATTGTTTACGAAATTGTCGCCAATTCAATTGATCAGTTTCTTGCCGGCAATGCCACCAGGGTGAATATAAAATTTGAAAACGAATCGGCTATCGTGTCTGACGATGGAACAGATTTGCCATTTCTTGAAAAATCGCCAGGCGACAAGCAGGCGAACCTGGTTGAGCACTACTTCGTCCATCGACATGATGCCCCAACGGCTGATGGACACGCACCCCACATCCATGTACTCAGTAGTGGAGGCCATGGCCTTGCCGTAGTCAACTGCGCTTCTGAGACAATCCATGTAGAGAGTTGCAACGGAACCAAAAAATACCTGCAGAGCTTCGGGAAGGGTGAAATACAATCATCGCCTGTCATAGAAAATAGCTCAGGCACACCCGGAACCACAATACGGTTCAAGCTCAATAAAGAAATATTCAGGAGTTGCCACCCAATCTCGCCGCAATGCGTAAAACACTTTTTGAGCTCGCACATTTCTATCCTGGCTTATTAATCGAATTTCAGGAAGAACGTTTTAAGTCGAGCACAGGCTTGCTGGATCTTGCTCTGATAAAACTATCCAAACCATCAGTCTTTCAGCGCTCGCCTGCTTTAACATTCAACTTCTCCAAAGTGATAACCGGTGTCCATCTGCAGGCTTGTGCAGTTGGTGAAGATGAAGAAACTGAAGTTATTTCATGGGTTGTCATGAGGTGAACCGCTCACAAACACCGGACCAGGTTCGTGCCTAAGGTTCCAGAGCGCTGGCAAATTGGCAAGAAGAGCACAACAGCGATACAATGAACATCAAAATCTCCACCTAAGCGAGTACCTGATTGCTGCCTCTTCGGACAGTTAGCGGTAGTCGAAGGTCACGTACCATGACACATACCACCCGCCCGTACTGGCAGGTGCGCTCAGGCTTACCCATGATCACGCAAATCCAGCTGCGACACCTCCGCTAGCATGCCAGAAGCAGATCGTCTATTATTCCTGTACTTTATAAAGTGTGCGTTACTAGCTACCGCGAGCGGGTCCGCAGACACTACAGGCTCCTGTCACAAGCCATGTTACCGGCGCTGAACGCACCACTATTCACCGATACGCTTCTGTTTGAGTCAACCAGAATGGAATCAATCACCAGCAGCAAAATTGCCCACGCAGCAAGCACGCCACCTCTCGACTCACGCGAGCCATCCTCAATGCCCAAGTTCGGCCTGAACACTGCAGAACCAGCTGCCGCAAACACCCGGCTGGTTTCCGTGTTGAGCGACGAAGGCGCACCGCAAAACGATGCCACCAATCGGTACAGCGCCCTGTGCGGCGGTGCCCTGGCCCCAATTGAAGTCGCAGCCCATGGCTGACTTTCCATCCCATCCCGACGAGCTGGGCCTCTCATGGCTGGCTGCAGCAACCGGGATTGACTCGCTCGAGGCATTCACCGCCGAACGCATGACCGGCGGCTTCTGGAGCAACATGGTGCGGCTTCGCTTAACGCACTCGGAGCCAAACGCACCAACAACAATTGTCGCGAAGTTCGCCAATCAATCCGATCAGGCGCGTTTTATCTGTTCCACGTTCAAGCTCAATCAGACCGAGATCAGCTTCTATCAATCCGCCGCCGCCAACACGCAGGTTAAGTCTCCAGTGTGTTACCGGGCACAGGCCAATGACGATTTCGGCAACTATGTGTTGCTGATGGAAGACCTGGGCACAAACCAGATTAATCAGCTTGCGGGTTGTACTGCCTCAGAAGCCAAAGCTGTGGTTAAGGCAATTGCCACACTGCACAGCCAGTGGTGGGAGCAGCCCGGTTTGCACGAACTGCCATGGTTATGCAAACCCGCACAGTTGGCCAAAGGCCTGACCCTGGTAATGTCGATGGTCTCGGATCAGGCATTTGCAAACCTTAAAAACTGCCCGCGGGAGATTTCCGATTCATGGCCCCGTATTATCGAGGCCCTGCCTCTGCTACTGAACCGGCTGGACGACCAGCCATCCACGCTGGTTCACGGTGATGTGCGCTTGTCCAACCTGTTTGTCGGCAAGGACAGCGTTGGTTTTGTCGACTGGCAGGCAGCCAAAGATACGCACGGTTGTTACGACCTCGCCTATTTCCTCACCCAAAGTCTCAGCACCGAAACCCGACGCGAACAACAACCACAGCTCATCAGCCACTATCAGCAACAACTTGCCCGCAACGGCATAGATGCACCTTCCATGGATGAACTCGAGCTTGCCTACAAACTGTGCTCACTCTACTGCCTCGTGTACCCGATCATCGCCGCCTCGTCGGCCCGAGCCAGCGACAGCCCGGAAGCGCTGCTGATCGCTGAAAGAGCATTCAGTGCTGTCCTCGACATGGGCGCACTCGAATTAATCCTGTAGCCATGGAAACGCCCGGCCAAATCCAGCGCGATCATTCGGCAGGGACAGATCTGACGTTCATGCTCACTGACATTCAGGGCAGCAGCAACCTGCATCGGCTGTTCCCGGACGAAATGTTCAACGTCATGGAATCCCATGACGACATTCTCATCAAGGCCATTGAAAGCTCGGGTGGCGAACTATTCAAACACACCGGCGACGGTGCATGGGCGGCTTTTCCACAACCGCTGCAAGCCGTTCAGGCCGCGATAAATATTCAAAGAACTATTGCACGTCTGCGAATCGGTGGCTCCCATGAGGTGCAACTTCGAATAGGGATAAACAGCGGTCAGGCACGGCGCCGCAGGGGCGATTACTTTGGGCCGGCAGTCGTCGTCACGGCGCGCCTCGAAGGTGCGGCAAACGGTAAGCAGATTCTGATGGGTGGCGCGACGCACCGACTCCTCGACCCATCGGCGTGTGACGTCAGCTTCGAATATCTCGGTGAACATCGTTTTAAGGGCATTCAACCCATTGATGTTTTTCAGGTACAGGCTCCGGGGCTTGAAACACAGTTCGGCCCGCTCGGGGGAAAACGCGAAGCGAACAAAGGTAATCTTCCGGCCGAACTGAATTCTTTCCTCGGACGCAAACAGGAAGTTGACGAGCTTGCCAGGCTTGCGACAAACAATCGAGTGACAACGATTCTTGGTCCGGGCGGTATGGGCAAGACCCGCCTGTCAATCAAAGTGGCAGAATCATTCGACAATGTTTTCCACGATGGCAAATTCCTGATCGACCTGTCATCACTCGAACCTGACCAGGACGTCTGGCCGGCCTTCACCGCCGCGCTGCAAATACCTCCGGTCGCAGACGCCACGCCACAGATTCAGGTGATCGATCACCTGCGCGACACCGAAGTGTTGCTGGTTGTCGACAACTGCGAGCACGTCTTGCAGGCAATTGCCACGGCCATTACCGAGCTGGTGACGAAAACGACGGTGCAGATCATCGCGACCAGTCGCCACACGCTTAACATCCCTGGCGAAGCCATCTACGACCTGGAGCCGCTGGACGAAGCGGGCCGCAACACCTCCGAGTTCAATCCTGCCATCGAGCTGTTTGTCGATCGCGCGAAAATGGCATCGCGAGCTTTCGCCCCGACCGATGCCGACCTCGACCAGATAGCACTGATCTGCCAGGGGCTCGACTACCTGCCACTGGGTATCGAGATCGCCGCCGCCAACGTAAGACGGCTGGACCTCAAACAGATTCATCAGCGCACGCATGATCCACTGGCATTGAAGGCATCGCGTCACCGCCGAGCGATCGGGCGTCAGCAGACACTCCGGGAAACGCTTGAGTGGTCCTACTCATTAATCGACCCGGTATACACGAACATTCTGGACAGACTTTGTGTTTTTTCAGGAGCATTTAAACTCGAAGCCGCCGAAGAATTGTGCAGCTGCCTCGGCGTCAGCGACGACGAATTCTCCGATGCCGTCGATGAATTGATGGATGCCTCGTTGCTCAGCAGAGATCCGAGTGATGCAGATCGCTTTCGTATTCTGCAAACCGTGCGTGCTTTTGGTCGCGAGCGACTGGCGACCCAGGGCCAGAGCAGTCTTGTCGAAGATGCTCACGGTCAGGTGTGCGCTGGCAGGCTCAAAACCTTGTGTGATCAATACGACTCTGCCGAGGAACGCATCGCAGCGGACGAGCTGTACAGCGACTTGCCCGACATGCGCGCCGCATTCGACCGCGCGCTGGAGACAAACATCGAGCTCGCCGGAAAGCTGACAGCACCATTATTCTTTTTTTGTTACGTGCACCGCGGCGCAGAGTATGGCAACTGGCCTGCCCGGCTGCTGGAATATCCAGCCAGTGATGCGCTGAACGAGGCCCCCATCATCTGCGCCACAGCCGCAGTCAAGGCTCTGCATGGCAACGGGCGACCTGAAGCCGCACGCGATTACATCCGCCGAGGCAACGACGCACTGGCTCGAGGCGCTGCACCCAGTCGCGGCTGGCTGGCCGGTGTAGCCGGCCAGATGGCCTACTGGGCAGATGACTACAAGGCGAGCCTTGAGCATCATCTGGCAGCCGCCGCAGACGCAAGCGAATTCGACAACAAAACGTGCCGGGTGGTATCGCTTTCACTGGCAGCATTTTCGGCGGCAAAACTGCTCGATGCCAAACAGGCCAATCAGCTCGCCGATGAAGCCGGACGGGCGAGCGAAATGGCGAGCAATCCGTCGGCCATTGGATACTCGTATTTCTCCAAGGGCATGCTCGCCATGCATTCCGACCCCGAACTCGCACTGCACAATCTGGAAGTCTCAAGCGAGTGGGCCGGTGTCGGCGGCAACCGACAGGGCGCTATCCGGGCACTGCGCTTTATCGCGGATCTAAAAGCTGCCAACGCCGCCCCGGCAGAGGCACTGCTGATTCAATCCAAAGCACTGCTCAATTTCCCCGAGCGGGGCGACACCATCCACTCGTGGTCATGTCTGGAGTCACTATTCAAACCCTTGTTCGATCTGCAACGCTTTGAAGAAGTGGCCATCCTTGCAGGCGCAACCGACAACTCCCCCATCAACATTGCACGCCACACCCAAAAGCTCATCGAAAAAAGCGGCGAGCAACTGGGAGAGGCGAAGTTTCTGGCAGGCAGATCTCGCGGTAGAAATCTGGGTCTGAAGGAAGTGCGCAGCTATGTTCGTGATCACTATCTCGGTTACGATGACAATCACCGGTAGGCAGCGCCCGATCCCCAACCGTTCTAGATTCCCTGGCAGACCCTGCCAGCCCTCGCAGTAACCCGCTGGCCCCGCTCGCCTGGCACCACCTGCCCTGAGTATTGGCGACAGCCGCAGGGCTCATATATGATCGGTACAAATACCAATAGCCGTCGCTGCCCGTCTACCACCACGAGATCGGGCCAGTGCCGGCAAATGTCACTGGCAACAGAGCCGAGCATTGAGTAGAAAACTGCCGTGACCCAAATTCCATCCAACACCAGTCCGGAAACGGAAAATGGCAGATAAGGGATTAATTGAGCGCACGTTCCTGACCACTGACATTGAAGGCAGCACGGCCCTGCATCAACGCTACCCGGACAAAATGCTGCCCGCGCTGGAACTCCATGACGACATCCTGTCGACGGCCATTCGGCAATTCAACGGAGACCCGTTTCGCCATACCGGCGATGGCATTCTGGCGCGATTCGAGCGCCCGCTCGATGCGGTTAGCGCAGCGATTGCCGCACTGACCCAAATGTATCGTACCGACTGGGGAACGATCGGCAGACTGCCGATTAGAACCGGCATCCACACCGGATTGTCGCGCCCGCGCGGAGACGACTACTTCGGCCCGGCAATGCCGATTGTCAGGCGCCTTGAGGAGGCTGCGAACGCCAGCCAGATCCTCCTGTCGGACGACGCGATGGCCTACATCGACAACAAACCGCGCGATACCTCGGTCGAGTTTCTCGATCTGGGAGAACATCACTTTAAGGGCGTCAAGCCATTGCGGGTCTATCAGGCGGTGGCACCAGGCCTGCCCACACAATTTGGGCCGCTGGGTGGCAAACGGGAACCGGTCGGGGGCAATCTGCCGGCCAATCTCAGCTCGTTTCTCGGTCGCCATACGGAGCTCGAAGAACTGCGCGAACAAATGCAGCACTCGCGTATTTTAACGCTACTCGGGCCAGGCGGGATCGGCAAAACGCGACTGGCGATCGAACTGGCGCGCGACCGTGCATCGCGCTACCGGGATGGTGCCTGGCTGGTTAATCTGTCTCCGCTCGAGCCCGGCGATACCGTCTGGCCGGCACTGGCCGAAGCGCTGTCACTGCCGCCTCTGCAATCCGTGCAGCCGCGCGAACAGGTGATCGATCGCCTGCGCGGGGCCTGCGCCATCGTGCTGCTCGACAAATGCGAACACGTGCTGGGCGAGGCCACCAACGCGGTTGCAGAACTGGCGCGCACCTGTGCAGATGTGACCCTGCTTAGCACCAGCCGCCGGCTGCTTGGGGTCGAGGGCGAAACCGTTTTCGAGGTGCCCACGCTCGCGCCCGCTGGCGATGCCGCCATCGGCGATGCGGTCTCTATGGAGCTTTTTATCGAGCGCGCGCAAAAGGCCAATCGTCGCTTTCAGCCAGATACAAAGGCGATCGATACCATCGGCCAGATCTGCGTGGCACTCGAGCACCTTCCGCTATCAATAGAAATCGCCGCCAGCCAGCTGCGCCGCCTGTCACTTGAAGAACTGCAACAGCGGTGCAGCAACCCGCTCGACCTGGCGCCGGCAGGCGCAACACGACGCACCACTTCTCGACAGCAAACGCTGCGCGAGACACTGGAGTGGTCGTACAATTTGCTCGACGCCTCCAGTCGCGCGGTACTGGCCCGGCTAGCCGTGTTTTCCGGAACCATTGACGAGGATCTTGGCGTTAGACTGTGCGCCGACACCATCACCAATCCGGACAGGGTTCGCGAATCGATCGACGAGCTGATCAACTCCTCTTTGCTGAGTATCGATGTCGACAACAGCCGGCGCCTGCGGATGCTCGATTCGGTTCAGGCCTATGGACGGGAAAAGCTCGGCTCATCACTTTCTCAGTACGAGAAGCGATACTGTCGGGTATTCGCCGATCAGTGCGCGTTGCTGGGCAAGCAGTTCAACGGCCCCGACGAGGGCCGCGCCGTCACCGCGTTGTACGAGGAGTTACCCAATCTGCGGACCGCCTTCGAGCGCGCGCTCGAACACGAACCCGATCTGGCCAGTGAACTGGCGCAGCCGCTGTTTCTTTTCAACTACTTTCACCGCGGTGCCGGCAGCTGCAACTGGGGACGTCGCATCGTGGAGCAGCGGCCCCACAGCGACTGCTCGCCGCTGCTGTTAACCTCGGCAGCTACCCACGCGCTGTACATCGGCGGCGACACAGCACTGGCTGATCAATACATCAACCGTGCGCTGCAACTGGAGCTTGAAGGCGCCACATCGACCCACGGTTGGTCGGGGGCCGTGGCTGGCCAGATATCGATGTGGGCCGGTCGACCGCGTGACAGTATTCGCCATCACAGCAATGCTATCTTGCAGGCGCGACGCGACGGCAACCGCAGCTGTGAAATTCTGTCGATGTCGCTGATTACGGGAATGCAGTTTCAGGTTGGAGATGCCGCGGGCGCACGCACGACCATCGACGAGCTCGCCGATCGCGAGTCTGAAGTCAATCAGCCGAGCCTGATTGGCTACATTCACTATTCGCGCGGGCACCTGGCCAGTCTGCAGGGCGAACAAGTGGAATCAGTCAGGGAGTACCAGATCGCACTCGAGTACGCGCAGCTGGCCAACAATCACCAGGGTGTGGAACGACTCAAACGACACATCGCCGAAATTCGTGCCAAACAGGTAGCGCCTGCAGAAAATGTACGCATACAGATAGAAGCGCTGGCCGAATATCCCGCTCACGGCGATACCCTGCACGCGTGGTGGGTGATCGGCTGCCTGCTAAAGCCCCTTGACACACTGGGTCACCACACCGAGGTCGCAAAGCTTGCCGGTGCACTGCAGCATTCATTAATACGCCTCAATCGATCGGCACGCCATGCGGTAGAAAGCAGCCGTCAGGAGTTGGGCGACAATCGTTTTGAAGATCTCTTCAAACACGGAACCGAGATGACGCTGCCAGCCGTGCGCGAGTTCCTGTTCCACTTCGCCAGCGGTAATAGTTGACAAAAACAAGCTGTCCGGTTCAGTAGAATGCCCGATAGAATAGCCACGTGGATAAGCAGTACACGAAGGTAACTGCTCACGCAAAAGCTCCGGGCCCGACTTTGGCCAATATGGGTTTGCCGCGTTCGACAGGTTTTCAGAACAAAGCCAGCCAACCGGACCCACCGCACACAGCAGTTGCCACATGAAGGACCACCGTTTTGGTGGACACTGAAGGATGACTTATGGTCGATGACCCCTCCCTGGCACGCCGACTGGTCGATGCCATCATTTCCGATTATCCGGACCACAAGGCAGATACCCGTCCGGTGCATACCATTGGCATCGGCGTGAAAGGCCACTTTATCGCCTCGCCGGTAGCGGGTAACTACACCACAGCAAACCATTTTCAGGGCGCCGAAATTCCGGTTACGGTGCGTTTCTCCAACGGTACCGGCAGTCCGGTCGAACGCGATAGCGCATCGGATGTGCGTGGCATGGCAACCCGGTTTCATCTGCCGGATGGTTCAGATACCGATCTGATCGCGATGACGCTGGGCGAATTTTTTACCCGCAGTACCGATGAGTTCCTCGACCTGACCCGCAGCGCACAACCACAGCCGGTGCAGGCTGAGGGCTGGTGGCAAAAGATGGTAGATATGTTGAGCTTTCGCTTGCCGCTTGCCGATCCACCCCCGGGTGACGGCAAGAGCGGTGCCGCGGGCCTGATGCATTATGCACAGCGCCATCAGTTCGCGCAGCGAGGGATACTGCAGGCCGCATCGATTGGCGCACCGGTCAGCTATGCGCGCGCCACTTACCACGCCGTGCACACATTTATATTACTCGATAAAAACGGCGTACGGCGCTATGTGCGATTTAGCTGGCAACCTGTAGCGGGGGTGCGCAACATCGATACGCACGCACCACCGGTCAATCAGTATCTGCATGAGGAACTGCGCGATCGTTTGTCAAAGTGGCCGGCCCGTTTCATTTTACGAATGACCATCGGCGATATCGGTGACGCGCTCGACGACCCCACCGTTCCCTGGCCATTGCAACGCGTTAAAGTGGTGATGGGAACGCTCTACCTGACTCACGTCGCACAAGACCAGCAAGCCGACTGTGAAAAACTTGGCTTTAATCCGTGTCGCCTCACGCCGGGTATCGAGGTATCCAGCGATCCTATTTTGCAGGCGCGACGCGGCGCCTATCAGGAGTCGCAGTCAATGCGTGGCGCCACTGCCTGCCCTTTTCACAATGAGGCCTCATGATGGCTGAAAAAAGTTTGTTATCGAAACTCGCCGATACGAAACTATTTCACTGGATCGCAGAAAAAATTCTGGTGCCCTATTGGGCCTGGCGCCAGCCCACCGAAAAAAAACCGGGTGGCCCGCCACCATCGACACAGCCGACTCAGAATGTACAGCACATGATGAATCTGGTGATGCCACTCAAGGATCCATCGCCGATTGGCCGCGCCAAGGCCGTGATGGCCGTGTCGCAAAATTCCGATGAGATATTTGCCGGGCTGGATAATGTCGGCACCGTGCACTTCGCACGCTTTATCATTGTGGGCAAAAATCTTTGCATGATTTCCGTCTACGACGGTGACTTCACCAACTACATACGCGATTTCATTGCCACAATCGGCAGTGTTTTCGACGCAATCGTGGCGCAAATCGAAGATGGCGATCGAGTCATTCCGTCAGAGCAGAACGTCGAGGCTTTCATTGACTGGGTGCATCAGCGCGATATGTACCAGGCTGACAACATGGCCGGCGATGTAGTACAAATTACCGGACACAGCGCCGATGGAATGCCGGAATACGATCTGCGATCACTACCGCGCGATGTGATCTTACAACTCAACGCAAATCCGAATGTATCACTGGGAACCGGCTATCGCGGTTATCCCGGCTACTCGGT
>CAKZSB010000403.1 GCA_937920585.1 uncultured Granulosicoccaceae bacterium
TTTTCATCTTTTAAATACTCGCGAAAAAAACCAAAGCGCGGTACTTTGCCTGCTCTGCGCACCAGCAACTCGCCAGGTTCGTCGATTGCGGCATCAGAGCCGGCATCGGTAACAACGCGCACCTGAAGTTCTTCTTCAGGAATACCCAGGCAGTTGCTGCCCACTTCGCGGGGCGTGGTATTGGCAGCGATAACGGCACCGTTGCCGGTTTCAGTCATCGCCCAGGCCTCGATCAGTGGAAAGCCGTGGCGTTTTTCGAAATCGGCGTGTAGCCCCGCGTCGACTCCGGCACCAAAACCGAAGCGTACCTGATGATCGGTATCGAGTGTGCTAACGGGCAGGCTCATCAATATCGATGGCATCACCCCCAGATAGTGAATCACGGTAGCGCCACTATCGTGCACGTTCTGCCACCAGCTGGATGGATGAAACCGGTCCAGAACAGTAAGGCAGCCCCCGATGGTGATCATCGCCATAACAGAGCATGCCATCGCGTTCATATGAAACAGCGGCAACGGCGTGAGCATATGTTCAGCGGGATCTTGCTGCACCGCCATCAGGCCACCGGCATTGGCGTACCAGTCACCGCAGTGCAGAAAATATTCGTTGGGCAGCACGCATCCCTTAGGGTTGCCGGTGGTGCCGGAGGTGTACAGCAAGGCACATTCGGTATCGGCATTTGGTTCGCTGCCATCACCACTGCCTCTGCAGTGCGGGATTGCACTATCGGTTGTGATGACTGCCGCTTGGCTTTGCGCTGCCGCAGTGGCTGCGGTTAGATCATCGACCCGTGAGGGAATCGCAACCAGCAGGGCCACTTCTGAATGTGAGATCAGATATTGTAGTTCGCTGGCACGCAAATCCGGATTTAGCGGTACCACCGAAATACCCAGCGAGTTCAGCGCCAGCCAGTGAATCAGATAGTCGGGTCGGTTTTCCAGCAACAAGCCAACCCGTTGACCACTGTGGTAGCCGGCGTCGCGGTATTTATTGGCCTGTGCATCTATGCTTTGCAATAACTCCTGATACGCAAACGCTTTTGGCTGCAATGCATAGGCGCGGGCAGTTTCTGGCAACAGATTCAGAAAAGGGCGGTCGGGCCATTTTTCTGCAGTGTCGCAAAAACGGCTATAGACGGTTTCTGTATTCAATGGGATCAGATGAAAAGCTGAATGGCGGGTAGCGGTGCGTCGAAATTTAATAGCTCAACGCGCTTGAGTTGCATTTTTATCGTGTCGTCCTGAATCTGTAATTCGTGTTTTAGCCAGCCGCTGAACGCGGTGCTGTCGTCACCGCGAATCTCGGTGTAGTGAAACGGGGTCCAGGTGCGGCAGTGCTGCGCATCATCGGAGAGTTCGTCTATTTGTGGCGCCTGTAACACATGGCAGGAACGACTTTTCGGCTTCTGGCTGAAGGTTCTGGCAGCGGTGAGGCGCTGCACCCGAACCTTCAACAAAAACCAGTCTTCGTACATCAGCGATGGTTGCAGCAGTGGATCGGTTTGTTGCCACTCGGCCGGCATCCAGTAGTGCGCGTCGCGGGTGAAAAGTTCGAGCCATTGTTCGAAGTGGCCTTCGTCGAGCATTCTGGTTTCACGATAAATAAAATCGCTTGCCGTTTGCAGGTCGAGCTTCATGCCTCGGCCCCGACGGCGCTTTCATCTTCCATGCTCATGGTCATGTAGCGCTGCCAGGCGTTGAACTGATTGCGCATTTGCCGTTCGGATGTGCCGTTCACGACCGCTTCCTGATCGTAGGTTTCGTCCTCTTCGTAGAGGCGCTGCATATTGACCCATTCAAGTCCGTTGCAGGTAAGGCCAATTTGCGCGCGCTCGTACATTTCATGATCATCGTGACCAACGATCGACGTGGAGGCGTTAATAAAGCGGTTGTAAATCAGCGTGCGGGCAAACAGCTGATCCGGTGCGTCGACCATGCGGAATGTCCAGCTTTCCACCAGGGTGCGGTTGGCGGCAACAGGTTTGAATACGCGAATATTCTGGATCGGGCCTTTGACCATAATATTGGGAAAATACACGGTGTTGTGGCGAACCTCATCGAGAATAGCCTTGGCGCGTTCTTCACCGTAGGATTCAGTCATTTTTTCAAAATAGCCCGGGATTTCGCTGTAGTCGGCGTGAATGGATCCGGATACGCCGGTGTGGCCATGCCCGTTCGGCCAGACCCGTATGCCGATGCCTTCAAAAAATTCGTACGGCGACATAAAAGGGGCCAGCATCTCGACACCGGGATGTTTGCCACCGTCGCCCTCTTTATTCCAGATATCTACCGCCGTGCCCACAGATGCTTCGTGTGCGACCATCGGGTGACAGGTGTCGGTTTGATTTTCAACCAGCATTTTCCAGTTGCAGTTGTGCATGAATCGCAACGGCGCGCCTTCGGCCACCAGTTTGCCCGCTGGCGAGCGGTCGACCATGTTATCGATGGTGGACAGGCTGTCGCCAAAAAACTCTTCGAACGATTCGCCACCCGGGTTGAGCTTAACGAAAATAAACTCGCGATAAACTTTCAACTGTGCCACCGGAAAGAGGCCGCGGTGAGCGATGTTATCTTCGAGCTTTGTGCCCTCGTAGCCTTTTTTCAGCGGTACGGCCATTAGCTGTCCGTTGGTGCGAAATGACAACGCGTGATACGGGCAGCGGAAAAAGCGACCGGCGTTGCCGCACTCCTCGGTAGTGACTCGCACACCTTTGTGCGGGCAACGGTTGTAAAAGGCGTGAATCTCGTCGTCGCTGTGGCGAACAATGATCAGTGGCTGGCGGCCTACTTCCGCACCGAGATAATCACCCTTGTCGGGCAGCTGACTCGCATGGCCCACATAGACCCAGGTGTTGTGAAACAGGTGCTTCATTTCCAGATCGAAGATTTCGTCGCTGACGTAGGCGTCGCGATGGATCTCGCGTGGGCGAATCAGCGCTTTGATTGCATCCGGACTGTTGGCGTAGTGGGGCATGGCAGACTCTGCGTGAACATGGGGCCATCGCCATGCCAGGTGGCGTTTTGGCGATGGCGCTGATTGCAGAGTATTATGTTATGCCGTGGCAGCGGGCGCAACGAACCGGCCTGGCGAGCTGCATGGCAGCTTCAGGGTGGGTAGAGAATTTTCGTAACCTCGCGTCGCAGATTGTCCGGGTCAACCGGTTTATGGACCATTTTCACACCCGCTTTGCTTGCCATGGCCAGGCGCTCCGGGTCGGTGTCGCCGCTGATCAGCAGTGCGGCGAGTGTGTCGTTGTTGTAGCGGGCCCGCACTGCGGCGATCGTCTCCAGCCCGTTTTCGTTGTTGGGCAGTCGAAGGTCTGCGACCACAGCATCGAGAAATTTCTCTGTTTTGAGCTTGTCCATTGCCTCGTCGGTGGTGCGGGCCGCGATCACGGTACAGCCCCAGTCTTCGAGCATTTGCTGCATCGCGATCAGGGTGGGGCGTTCGTCTTCAACGATTAATACTATCGCTTCGGAAATATCCTGCAGTGCTTCTACGGGTTGCTTAACGGCGACCGGGATGTGTTTGCCAGCGGGTACATCGATACTGAAAACGGACCCCTGGCCCGGCGTGGATTCAACGTTCAGAGGCGTGCCCATCAGCTTGCACTTGCGGCGTACTATCGCAAGCCCCAGACCCAGGCCTTTGCGGCGGTCGCGTTCAGGATTCTCCAGTTGGTGATACTCGGAGAATATGTTTTCGATTTCACTCGCCGGTATACCCTGGCCGGTATCGAGGACTGAAATACGCCAGGTGGTATCATTCTGCGGCTCAACGGTGAGCGCGACGCCGCCTTTGCCGGTGTATTTGATTGCGTTGCTGAGCAGATTGCGCAATACGCTCTCGAGCAGTGATTTGTCGCAATGGGCGACGGCCCGGGAGTCTGTGGCAATGTCCAGGCTGAGCCCTTTCTCCAGTGCGAGGGCCTGGAAATCGGTATTGATTCGCGACAGCATCTCACTAAGCTGGTGATGCCCCGGTGCGTTCTGCACAACGTTGGCATCGAGTTCTGAAAGATCCAGCAGGCCGTCGAACAGATCGCTCAGGCCATCGGTTGAATCGCTGATGGCGTCGAGTATTTTTTGTGGCTCTTCGTCGACGATGTACTTGCGCAAGTTGCCGACCTGCAAACCCAGCGTGTGAACCGGCTGGCGTAAGTCGTGGCTGGCGGAAGCCAGAAACCGGTTTTTATCGAGCATCGCGTGTTGCGCGCGATCGCGTTGCTCGGCGACTTCGCGCAGCAGCTCATCGTTTTTCATTCGCAAGCGAATCTGGTCAGTGACCGAGCGATTGTTGCGCACACCAAAAAACACCAGCATGCCGCTATAGAAAATGGACAAACCGGCCATGACGACAAACTGCCAGCCGCCATGGAAAATGATTGCGCCGGTTATCAATACCGATGAACTGATAATGAAACCCAGAAAGGCGGGGAAATAGACCGAGCTTGCGAGTACCGCGGCGCTGATGTAGCCCGCGTGAATGACCATGATGATGGCGAGGTTGTAGCGATCGGCAGGGAAAAACAGCAGCAGTGACAAGCCCCACAATATGCCTGTGGTCGATGAGCACAGACAGTAAAAAAATCCCCACAGGGTGTTGTCCATCGCCGGGTTGGCGGCCAGTTGGTCGGCGTAGACGCGATGTGCGTAGAGCCGGCCGATAACCAGCGCAACCGTCGCACCGCACCAAATGGCGAGCCAGATCGGGTGTGCGGCATCTGTCCATAATGTATACGTTGCCGCCAGGGCGACGACGATACTGCCGAAAAACGTGCCGGTGGGCTGGGCGTAGAGCAGCCGTATTTGCTCTTGAGAGATTTGTTTTTGCACTACTACTCCTTCAACTGCGTCACGGCAGAGCCGCACCGATTACGTTATCGCCTGCGCGGGTGAAGTCAAGCAAAAGTTGTTAGTACAGAAGTCTAGGTCTACGGCCGTTCGAGCACCACGCTGGCGACGGCGAAGCCGGTTTCGTCGGCGATGCTCACGTGCATGCCGGTGACGCCCAGCTGTTCGCACAATGCCAGTGCCTGATCGCTCGCGTGCAGTGCGGGGCGCCCGTTTTCATCGTGGGTGATGTAGAAATGCCTCAGCAGGACCTGTTTTGCCTGACCGGTGCCGAGCGCTTTGGTGGCCGCCTCTTTTACCGCAAATCGTTTGGCCAGAAATCGCGCTTTGTATTGGGAGGCGTTGAATTCGTCGAGTTCGTGCTGATGCAGCACGTGGCTGACAAATCGCTCGCCACGCTTTTGGTAAACCGATTCGATTCTGGCCACTTCAACGATATCGATCCCGGTGCCAACAATCATTGCCGGCGCGCATCCAGCATCAGTTGCTTCATATCCTTAATCGCCTGTGGCAGGCCGGTAAAAAGCGCATCGGCGATCAGTGAGTGGCCGATGTTGAGTTCGTACATCTGCGGGATGGCGGCGATGGCGGCGACGTTGTGGCGCGTCAGGCCGTGGCCGGCGTTGACTTTCAGGCCGATCTCTTCGGCGAATTTTGCCGCCTGCTCGATCTTCTGCAGTTCATGCCGGCGCTGCTGCAGGGTTTTGGCCTCAGCGTAACTGCCGGTGTGAATCTCGATGAATTCCGCGCCGGCTTTGCGGCTGGCTTCGATCTGGGTCTGGTCGGGGTCCACGAACAGTGAGACGCGAATATTGCTGTCGTTGAAGCTTGCACACAGTTCTGTGATGGCGTTGTCGTTCGAGACCACATTCAGGCCACCTTCGGTGGTCAGTTCCTCGCGCTTTTCCGGCACGAGGCAAACGTCTGTCGGTTTGATGCGCAGGGCAAAGTCACGCATCTCGTCGGTGGCTGCAATCTCGAAATTGAGCTTGGTCTGGGTGCAGGCGGCGAAGCGCTCGATGTCTTCATCCTGCACGTGGCGGCGGTCCTCGCGCAGGTGCATGGTGATGCCATCTGCGCCGGCCATTTCGGCCTGCAGCGCGGCGTGCACCGGGTCGGGGTAGCGGCTGCCGCGCGCCTGTCGAATCGTGGCGACGTGGTCGACATTGACACCGAGCAGGATTGGGTTGGGCACGGGGGTTTCCTTTGCGATTTGGAACCCGGTTACTGTACCAGCTATCGGCGCCGCTGGAGTGGTCGTTCGGGCGGGGCCTGCAGCATGGGAATCGCCTCAATCCTCAGTCGCACGCGCAACAGCCGGAAAGTATTGGCATCCAGCGAATCGGCCGGGATGACAAATTTCTGCAGTTTCTGCAGGCGTGACCGGGCCGGGCAGTTGAGGGTGATAATGACGAGCCAGCGCGAGAAGAAGTCGATGCGCGAGAGGTTTGCGTGCTGAACCGTGTCGTTGCCATGGGTAATGTGCCAGCGATCGTCTTTGTGCCAGACCAGCGTTTGCTTTGTGCGGTTGGCGCGCTGGTTGTACAGCAGGCTTGCGATGATCAGCAACGCGGTGACGAGCTTGATCCAGAGCGCGATACCGGCGGCTATGATCGCCGCGATCGCAAACAGGTGCAGGCCAATGACCGCCGCGGTAGTGAGCCGGGATCGCTTAAGATTCAGCACCAAGGGTATGGCGGATTTTTCGAATGATCGGCCGGTAGGGGGAGGGGCGCTCGGGCTCATTGATTAACACCATGATTTCCGGGTCCTGCTCCTGCAGCAATTGCGCGAAAAGCGCCTGCTCGGCCGAATCTGCGGCATCGTAGTGATGCTGCAGATAGGTTGACATGGCCGTGTCCAGTTCCTTCATGCCGCGCCGGCAAAGCCAGCGCAGTCGCGACTGTTCCATTAGTTCGTCATTACAGGTTGCGCTGAACCAGCATTTTTTTGGTGTCGGCGATTGCCTCGGCCGGATTCAGTCCCTTCGGGCACACCGTCGCGCAGTTCATGATGGTGTGGCAGCGATAGAGCTTGAACGGGTCGTCGAGTGCCGACAAACGCTCCTCGGTTTTCTCATCGCGGCTATCGACAATCCAGCGGTAGGCCGCCAGCAGCGCTGCCGGGCCGAGGTATTTGTCGCTGTTCCACCAGTAGCTCGGGCCACTGGTTGAGCAGCACGCACACATGATGCACTCGTAGAGGCCGTCGAGCTTTTCGCGATCTTCCTTGGATTGCAGGCGCTCGCGACCCTGCGGTGGCTTGCTGTCGGTTTGCATCCAGGGTTCTACCGCTTCGTACTGGCGGTAGAAGTTGCTTAAATCGGAGACCAGATCCTTGACCACTGGCTGGTGCGGCAGCGGGTACACACGAACGTCGCCTTCGACATCTTCAATCGCCATGGTGCAGGCCAGGGTGTTGGCGCCGTCGATGTTCATCGCGCAGGAGCCGCAGATGCCCTCGCGGCAGGAGCGTCGGAATGCCAGCCCCGGGTCGATTTCGGATTTGATCTTGATCAGCGCATCGAGAATCATCGGGCCGCAGTCGTCCAGATCAATCTGGTAGCTGTCGACCGAGGGATTCATTTCAGTGGACGGGTCATAGCGATAGACCAGAAAAGTCTTCACATTGACCGCATCCGGGGCCGCGGTAAAAACCTTGCCCTTCTTGACAATCGAGTTTGCCGGCAGAGTAAATTCAGCCATTTTTCAGTTGCTCCGTTGGGCTTTAATAAACGCGCTTTTTCGGCGGAATGACTTCGACATCATCGCTTAGCGTGTTCATGTGAACCGGGCGATAGTCGAATGACACCTTGCCATCCTGCACCCAGGCCAGCGTGTGTTTCATCCAGTTGTCGTCGTCGCGCTCGGTGAAATCTTCACGTGCGTGGCCGCCGCGGGATTCGGTTCGATTCAGCGCACCTTCTATAACCGTTTGCGCCTGACAGAGCAGATTCTCAAGCTCCATGGTCTCCACCAGATCGGTGTTCCAGATCATACCTCGATCGCTGACGCCGATATCGTCCCAGCCACCGACCACGGTGTTGAGCTCTTCAACGCCTGCAGACATGGTTTCGCCGGTGCGGAACACTGCGGCCCGGCTCTGCATGGTGCGCTGCATGCGATCGCGCAGTTGTGCCGCACCGGTGCTGCCGCTGGCGTGGCGGACTTTGTCGATGTGATCGATTGCAGATTGCGAAATATCGTTCGACATCGGCTTGTGCGGCTCGCCGGGTTTGACAAGCTCGGCTGCGCGCAGCGCGGCTGCACGGCCGAATACGACGATATCGAGCAGCGAGTTGGAACCGAGACGATTGGCGCCGTGAACCGAGACGCAGGCGGCTTCGCCGATCGCCATCAGGCCGGGCACGACGTGATCCGGGTCATCACCCTTTTTGGTGACCACCTCACCGCGGTAGTTGGTGGGGATGCCACCCATGTTGTAGTGCACGGTGGGAATGACTGGAATCGGTGCGCGAGTGACATCGACACCGGCAAATACCTTGGCACTTTCCGAGATGCCTGGCAGGCGCTCGTCGATGACTTCCGGCCCGAGATGCATGAGGTTCAGGAAGATGTGATCGCCATCGGCGCCAACCCCTCGACCCTCGTTGATTTCCTGCGTCATCGAGCGACTGACGACATCGCGCGAAGCCAGATCTTTCGCGTTCGGCGCATAGCGCTCCATGAAGCGTTCGCCCTCGGAGTTGGTCAGGTAGCCACCTTCGCCGCGCACGCCTTCGGTGATCAGAACGCCGGCGCCGTAGATGCCGGTGGGGTGGAACTGAACGAACTCCATATCCTGCAGCGGCAGCCCGGCGCGCAGGATCATCGCATTGCCATCGCCGGTGCAGGTGTGTGCTGACGTGGCAGAGAAGTAGGTGCGGCCGCAGCCACCGGTGGCCAGCACGACCACGTGGGCACGAAATTCGTGCAGGTCGCCGGTCGCGAGATCCCAGGCCATGGTGCCGCGGCAGACGCCGTCGTCGTCCATCAGCAGGTCGGTGGCGAAATACTCGATGAAGAACTCGGCGTCGTGCTTGAGAGATTGCTGGTAGAGCGTGTGCAGAATAGCGTGGCCGGTGCGGTCGGCAGCGGCGCAGGTGCGCTGTGCGGTGCCTTCACCGAAGTTGGTCGTCATGCCGCCGAACGGACGCTGGTAGATCTTGCCGTCTTCGGTGCGCGAGAATGGCACGCCGTAGTGTTCCAGTTCGATCACCGCCGGAATCGCCTCGCGACACATATATTCGATGGCGTCCTGATCACCCAGCCAGTCCGAGCCTTTAACGGTGTCGTACATATGCCATTTCCAGTCATCCGGGCCCATATTGCCCAGCGCTGCACTCATGCCACCCTGGGCGGCAACCGTGTGGCTGCGGGTGGGGAAAACCTTGGTGACACAGGCGGTTTTCAGGCCCGCCGTGGCCATACCGAGTGTGGCGCGCAACCCGGCGCCGCCGGCGCCGACGATAACGACGTCGTACTCATGCTTGATAACGTTGTACGACATGTTCAGGCTCCGAGCGAAATTTTGAGAACAGATACCACCCCGAGCACCGCGAACAAACCGCATACCAGGGTGACCGCCAGGATCGACAGCATGCGCTTGCCGCGATCGGCGATGTAATCTTCAATGATGACCTGCAAACCGAGCTTGGCGTGATACAGGCCAACGGCGACTACGATGATCATCAACGTGGCGTTCAGCGGCGATTGCAGCCAGGCCGACAGGTGCTCGTGGTTCATGGATGGCATGCGAGCCAGTGAAAAACAGAACCACAAAGTGAGCGGGATGAGTGCGACAGCGGTGACGCGCTGAATCCAGAAGTGGCCGGTGCCGCCATGGTTGTTGTTCGACATTATTCAGGTCTCTGGTAAGTTCAGGCAGCGAATGCGACGAGCCAGGTCAGCACAGTCAGTGCGACGGCGGCGATCAGAGAGGCCATTGCGCCCTTGTTGGCCTGGGAGATATCGAAGCCGTAGCCCATATCCCAGATCAGGTGGCGGATGCCGTTGCAAAAATGCGCATACAGTGCGAACGTAAAGCCGAACAGCACCAACCAGCCAAACCAGCTGGAGACGATCGCATGGGTGGTGGCGTACGACTCCGGGCCAGCCGCGGCACTGGCCAGAATCCATACCAGGAACAGGGTGCCGATACTGATTACCACACCGGTGCCGCGATGCAGCACAGACATCAGCGCGGTGGGTGGTAATTTGTAGATTTGCAGATGCGGCGAAAGTGGACGAGTGTCGTTGCGAGCCATTAGCAATTCCAGTGGTTTTCTATTGTTTTACGGGCTGATTGCCGCAAGATTCCGGATGCGACAGTGGTGTTCTGTTCAGGCACCGGTGCGGCGCCGATCCCGGGGCTGCCTTAGAAGTCGCTGCAGCGTCCGTTGCGTTCCCAATCGCCGTAGCGAGTGGGTTCCAGACCTTTCGGGCCGCCGACTTCAGCAGGCCGTGGGGATTTTTTCGTATCCGCGGGTTGGGTGTTGTGTTCGGTATCGCTGTTGGTGTCATCGCCTGCATCGGCAGACGGTGGAAGCGTAGGTCGTGGCATTCTAGCAAATTCCTGAAACGCGCAACTGAACGGGGCAAAATATGGACGACTGGATTATTTTGCAAACGGATTGAACAGCCGGACGGGCAATTCATCCACCCTGCGCCGAACACTCTAATAATATCAAGCTTCAAAGGTTGCATCATGAACAACTCGTTGATTAACCACCTGACCGAATCGGGCGCTGCGGGCGACGAGGGTTCGCCGGACTTTCCCGCCAACGGGGCGAGCCTTGCCGACATCCTGGTCGCCATGCCCGATCAGATTGTGCTGCGGGTCAGTGGTGCCGATGCGAGCGATTTTTTGCAGGGGCAGTTTTCCAATGATGTGGCAGCGCTGGCTGACCCAGGCACGCAAATGACCACCTGGTCGAATCCTAAAGGGCGCGTGCTGGCGCTGTTTCCACTTACCCGCCACGGCGACGAATTCTTCATTCGGCTGCCGGCTGATCTGGCCGCAGGATTCATCAAGCGGCTGCGCATGTATGTGTTGCGCGCCGCAGTGGTCGTTGAGCCACTCGATGATTTCGCTTGTATCGCGGTTGCCGGCGAGGCGGGTGCGCAGGCCCTTGGCGCGCTGGCTGGCACGCTGCCAGCTCAGGCAAGCGAGGTTGGTGTCTATGGGCAGGTGCTGATCAGCCGCGTTCGAGGGGCGGATGCACGGTTTGAAATGATCGGGCCGGGGGAAGAGATGGTGGCGCTTTGGAAGCAGCTGGCCGTCGTCAGCACCCCGTCTGCGCGCGACGACTGGCACTTGCAGGATATCGACGCCGGCGTGCCGTCGATTGTCGCGGCAACCAGCGAAGCCTTTGTATTGCAGATGCTGAATCTTCAACTTATCGACGGTGTCAGTTTCAAAAAAGGATGTTTCCCCGGGCAGGAAGTCGTGGCCAGAATGCAGTATCTGGGCAAGCTAAAGCGGCGCATGTATCGGGCCAGTTTGAACTGCGACACAGTCCCCGTCGCCGGTACCGACATCCATCGCGCCGAGGGAGGCAGTGCGGTGGGCAAAGTTGTCTCGGCGGCGTTCGCCTCCGAGGGCGTTTGTCACCTGCTCGCGGTGCTCGCCATTGATGCAAGCACGCAGCCGTTGCACTGCGAAGGCCACGAGGCTGCGATCGAGCTGCTCGATTTGCCCTACGAGATCGAGGTTGCCTGAGGTAGCGCACGGCCATGCTGAAGGTCTACGACGCCGAAAACCTGCTCGATGCGCAGCTGGTACACGATGAGCTACGCGCCGGCGGCATGCAGGCGGCTATCAAGGGTCAGTATTTAACGGGTGCCGCTGGCGAGTTGCCGCCGACCGGCGTGGTGACGGTGTGGATCACGGCACCGCAACACGAAGCCCGGGCCCGGGCCTTGATCGAGGAGTTTGAGGCGTCGCGCCGCAGTGAGCCGGTGGCGTTGTATTGCGGCAGCTGTGGTGAATGGGTTGAGGGGAATTTTTCACGCTGCTGGAATTGCAGCAGCTGGATTGACCCGGATCGCGGCTAGGAGCCTGCCTGGACGTGGGCAGGCTCTCCTGGCGCCCATAGGTACTGGCCTAGTTGAGCATGCTCGCCATCTTGCGACGATAGCGCGATACCTGCGGATCTTCACCCATTGACTCAAAAAGCGAGATAGCGGTTTTTCTGGCCGCGTCGTCGCCGTATTCGCGATCGCGCATCATCAGGTTGAGCAGCGTGGTGACGGCGCTGTCAGTATCGCCGCGCAACGCCTGTTTGACGCCGAGCAGGTAGGCCGCTTCGCTGTTGCCCTTGTCCTTTTCCAGATCGGCCATTAGCGATTGCTCGTCGCGGCTGCTGTCATCGGCATCGGATAGTGCGAGCACGCCCTTGAGTTTGACGGCTTCCGGTTTTTTTGCATCGGCCTCACTGAGAATGCTTAAGCACTGCCGCGCGTCGTCGTAGTTGCCGGTCGCCATACACATCTGCCCCAATGCGATGGCGATGTCGCCATTCTCCGGTTCGGCTGCCTGGGCTTCGCGCAGCATTTGCAACGCCTGCTCGGTCTGACCCTGTTCGGCCAGTGCCTGCGCGGTTTCCAGCAGACCGCCTTCGGGGACGGCGGGCGCGCCGATGTGTTTTTCCAGAAAAGCGCGCACATCGCTCTCGGGCAGTGCACCGGTGAATTCGTCGGCGACTGCGCCGTTGATGATCAGTTTCACCGTCGGCAGGCTGCGGATGCCCAGCTGTCCGGCGATTTCCTGTTCAGCTTCGGTATCCACCTTGGCCAGTGTGAATCCACCCTGGTACTCTTCGGCCAGCTTGGCCAATATCGGCATCAGGGATTTACAGGGCTCACACCAGTCGGCCCAGAAATCCACCAGCACCGGTCCCTGCATGGAACCATGCAGGATCACGCTTTCGAAATTCTCGCGTGTCACATCGACGATAAACGGTGAATCGGCCATCTAACAGCTCCAGTTGATTAGTCGCTCTTATTGTGATGCAGTGGCCGCTATTATCAAGTTGCAATTGCTGCAGATCGGCTGATAACTGACAGGGTTGGCGGGCATGCGCTACCATTGGCCGGCTTCAAGACGGTCGACCGGCTCCCCGGCGGCTCACCAACCCCGGGCGGGCAGCAACAGATTGCCTGACTCGCGCGATTTTCCCCAACGACTGGACCAGACACAGAGTGAATATGGCGGCAAATTACGATGCCTCGTCGATTGAAGTCCTGAGCGGACTCGATCCGGTACGCAAACGACCTGGCATGTACACCGATACCACTCGCCCGAACCATCTGGCTCAGGAGGTCATCGACAACAGCGTCGACGAGGCGATCTCGGGCTTTGCGAGCAAAATCGATGTGGTGCTCTACAAAGATGGATCGCTCGAGGTCGCCGACGACGGTCGCGGCATGCCGGTGGACAAACATCCCAAATTGAAACTGCCGGGGGTCGAGGTGATCATGTGCACGCTGCACGCGGGCGGCAAATTCAATGAAGGCGTTTATCAGTTTTCCGGCGGTCTGCACGGTGTGGGTGTGTCGGTGGTCAATGCGCTGTCGAAGAAACTCGAGGTCACCATCAAGCGCGGCGGCAAGGAGCATTTCGGCACGTTCAAGAACGGTAATCGCGATGAACCAATCAAGGCAGTTGGCAAAGTAGGCCAGCGCAACACCGGCACCACGGTTCGCTTCTGGCCAAACAAAAAATACTTCGATAGCGAAAAATTCTCGGTCCCGAAGCTCAAGCATATATTGCGCGCCAAGGCCGTGCTGTGTGGCGGACTGCGCGTGCGGCTTCACATCGAGGAGAGCAAGGAAGACTTCGAGTGGCACTATCAGGATGGCCTGGAGGCCTATCTCGAAGAGGCGGTGAAAGGCTATACCCTGGTACCACTGGCGCCGTGCACGGGTTCGCTGGCGAATAAATCCGAGGTCGTCGACTGGGCCTTTCTGTGGATGCCCGAAGGCGGTGATTTACTGCAGGAAAGTTACGTCAATCTGGTGCCGACCCCGCAGGGCGGAACGCACGTGAACGGCTTGCGTACCGGGCTGACCGATGCGATTCGCGAGTTTTGCGAGATGCGTAATCTGCTGCCGCGCGGTGTCAAGATCGCGCCCGAAGATACCTGGGAGCGGGTCGCCTATGTGTTGTCCGTGAAACTTGCAGATCCTCAGTTTGCCGGGCAAACCAAAGAGCGGCTGTCGAGTCGCGAGGCGGCCGGATTTGTAGCATCAACCGTTAAGGATGCGTTTTCCCAGTGGCTCAATCAGCACCCCGAAACGGGTGACCAGATTGCCCAGATCGCCATTGCAGCGGCCACGCAACGCATGCGTGCCGGCAAGAAAGTGGTGCGCAAGAAAATTGCCAGCGGCCCGGCGCTGCCGGGTAAATTGGCCGATTGCGTCTCCACCGACCTCAACCGCACAGAACTTTTTCTGGTGGAAGGCGACTCTGCCGGTGGTTCTGCCAAGCAGGCGCGCAGCCGTGACTTTCAGGCGATCATGCCGTTGCGCGGAAAAATTCTGAACACCTGGGAAGTCGGGCAGGAACAAGTGCTGGCCTCGCAGGAAGTGCACGACATTTCCGTTGCCATTGGAATAGAGCCGGGGTCACACGATCTGAGTAGCTTGCGCTACGGCAAAATCTGCATACTGGCCGATGCCGATTCCGATGGCGCCCACATCGCAACTTTGCTCTGCGCCCTTTTTGTAAAACATTTTCGAAGCCTGGTTGCAGCCCACCGCGTATATGTGGCAATGCCGCCGTTGTTTCGAATCGATGTAGGCAAAGAAGTATTCTATGCGCTCGATGAAGAGGAAAAACAGCGTGAGCTGGCGCGAATAGAAAAGCAGAAGAAAAAAGGCAAGGTAACGGTTACTCGTTTCAAAGGCCTTGGCGAGATGAATCCGCTTCAGCTTCGCGAGACCAGTATGTCACCCGATACCCGGCGCCTGGTCTGTTTGACGATCAGCGATCCCGAGGAAACCAACAAGCTGATGGATATGTTGCTGGCAAAAAAGCGCGCCAGTGATCGCAAGTCATGGCTTGAATCCAAGGGTGATCTGGCTGAAGTCTAGTGCCGGGTGAATTGATCGTTAGCAGCCTGTCAAGGTAGAGCCATTGTCGGCACGTCAGCAAAATCACGCGAGTGATTTGCTCTACAGTCGCTGGAACGACCGTCTTGTGCTTTGGTGTTTTCGCCACGCGGCGAGCGGTGTGCTGCCGGCGCGATGGTTCGAGAAAAATGTGCCACCACGAAGTGCACGCGCAGCCACCAGTGGCGCGCTTACGATCGAGATCGTCACGCATTGTTGGCAATACGCCAACATGCTGGCCTATCAGCTAAGCTCGCTGGTGTTGCATCCGCCGCAGCACTGTAAAGTGATTTTCACGGTCTATTACAGCACCGAGGACAACGAAACCCGCTCCATGCTTGAGCAATTCGCTGAGCACCGCGTCGACAACGTGCAGTGGAACTGGCAAGCGAGGGCGCGCGAATCGCTGTTTCGTCGTTCGATAGGTCGAAACGAGGCGGCACTGAACACCCGCGCAGACTGGATCTGGTTTACCGATTGCGATCTGATCTTTCACCGCGGTTGTCTCGATGCGCTCAATCGCGAGCTTCAGGGGCGGCAGGATACGCTGCTGTATCCGCGCCAGGAGCGCGTGACCGCGCTGTTGCAGGAACACGATCCGCTGCTCAACCAGCACTACGCAGAATTGGTGGATATCGATCCCGCTGCGTTCAGCATCGACGAGAAAACACGCGCCACCGGGCCCCTGCAAATCACCCATGGTGATGTGGCGCGCGCCGCGGGTTACTGCAATGCACTGGAGATTTTCCAAAGGCCGGCCGCGCACTGGTGCAAGGCGATTGAGGATCGCGTGTTTCGCTGGCTGGTTGCAAGCCAGGGCGTTGCGATCGATGTGCCATGGGTGTATCGGATCAGGCATGTCACGAAAGGGCGATATCAGGGTAACTCGTTGCGTAGTCGCCTGCGCACCAGTATCCGTTTGCTGCAATCGTGGCTGCGTCGAACGTGAGTACGCGCGATGAAAGATCCTGAATTTCACATTAAAATGGCGTGCATTAACGAACCCGCGTCTGATCAATTGCAAATCCGGTGGGATCTGGCAAACCGCAACACCCGGGTATGCGCGGAAATTTACCAGCCGCGCAAAGCCTTGCAGGAAATGGCAACCGGTGTGGGGATTTTTTGTGAAAACAGCCGTTGCAGCTATTTATACGAGGCCGGTTCCGACAACCTCGCCGACAATAGCGGATACTTTTTTTACTTGCGCGTCTATGCACTTGATGGACTGGGCAGCGTATGCATAC
Organism: uncultured Granulosicoccaceae bacterium; assembly: GCA_937920585.1. GTDB lineage: Bacteria > Pseudomonadota > Gammaproteobacteria > Granulosicoccales > Granulosicoccaceae > CAKZSB01. The sequence continues at coordinate 16,210 of CAKZSB010000403.1, forward strand.
ACGTTCGCTACACCAACCATCGTCAACTGCCGTATCGGCAAACAGCCGACTTTTGCATTCAAACGGATAGCGATGCGGTGCTGCGTTTGCGGGATCTTTTAAATGATTTTTCGCAGCAGCCGCGCAGCTCGATCCACTGGTGTGAGCAAGCTAACGACTAGCCGAGTCGTTGCGCAATTTCTGCGTGTTGTACCAGCGGGATATCGAGGTTTTCAAACAGTTTGATTAATTCGATATTCAGTGCATTGCCCTGCAGCGCCGGTAATTCTACGGCAAGAATTTTTGCCTTGGGCTTTAGCCATCGGGTGGTGAACATGGTAGATGATATATCGCCCACAACAGTACATTGATCATTCAGCAGCGGGGTGAAAACTTCGGTGCCTGTGGTGTTGTTGATGTGTGTCATTT
>CAKZSB010000404.1 GCA_937920585.1 uncultured Granulosicoccaceae bacterium
TTTTTTTATGAGTAAACAAACCATCGGCATTCTGATGCTGAACACCTCGTTTCCCCGTCTGCCGGGCGACATTGGAAATGCCGCAAGTTTTCGCTATCCCACGCTGTATCGAACCATCGATGCCGCTGTGCCGGCCAATATAGTCACCGCCACTCAATTGCCTGCCGGGCTGGCTGATGCATTTACTCACGAGGCGCTGGAATTACAGCAATGTGGCGCCACTCTCGTCACCACGTCGTGCGGTTTTCTGTCGGTAATTCAGCAGACGCTCGCCACCCGTTTGCCAGTTCCGGTCATCACTTCATCGCTTACGCTGCTGCCGTGGCTGAGTTCACTTTACGGCAGCAGCTACAACATTGGCGTGCTGACTTTCGATGCAGACAAACTGGGCAACCGTCACTTGCCGGCCAATTCGCAGGATGTCGCCATTGAAGGTTTACTCCCCGCTGACACGTTGCGCCATTGCATCAGCACAGACTCGGACCAACTCGATCGCGGCTGTGCCGAGGCAGAGGTACTCGCCTGCGCAGACCGTCTGCTCGCCAGGCGCAAAGTACCTGCACTGGTGCTTGAGTGCACGAACATGGCGCCTTACAAGCACGCCTTGCGCGAGCACACTGGCTGTGCGGTTTACGACCTTGTCGATGCCGTACACTGGTTGATGGACGCGACGTAGCCAGCTCGCAGTCTTACAATTCCGCGAGCACCAACCCACACTCGCCTCGCTGCAGTAAGCTCTGGCAGGCAACCTTAAACCGGATTTATTATCTTGTACGAGTGGATCGCGCGGCGTTCACAGACCAAAACTTCTGGACGCACCCGCTTCAACGCCGGCAGTCTCGATAGTCACTTTCAGCGCGACCGTGCCCGCGTCATCCACAGCGCCTGGTTTCGTGCTCTGCAGTCTAAAACACAAGTGCTCGGGCTGGGCGAGAGCGATTTCTATCGCACCCGGCTTACTCACTCACTTGAGGTTGCGCAGATTGGTTCGGGCATCTGCGAAAGCCTGCGTGGCGGCAACGCCGACGGCGAGCAGCACGAATGGCTGGCACCACTGGGCTTGATGGACGCGATTTGCCTGGCGCACGATATTGGTCATTCACCGTTTGGCCATGGCGGCGAGGTGGCACTGAACTACATGATGCGCGATCACGGCTGCTTCGAGGCCAATGGCCAGACGTTACGCATACTGGCAAGGCTTGGCGAGTATTCCGAAAGCGACGGCCTTGATCTGACCCGGCGCACGACGCTGGGGATAATCAAATATCCCGGCTTCTGCACCGAACTGGCGAATTATGCGCCCGCCACCGCACCGGAAAACGAGCTGAATATCGATCGCTGGCACCCACCCAAGGGCCTTTTTACCGACGAGCAGGAAGTGCTCGACTGGACACTTGAGCCCTTCACCGGCAACGACCGCGAGCAATTTACCAGCACCATCAGCAACCCTGGCGGCCACCACAAAACACGCTACAAATCATTCGACACATCGATCATGGAGCTCGCCGACGACATCGCCTATGGCGTGCACGACCTCGAAGATGCGGTCGCCTTGAAACTGATTTCGCCAGAGCAGTGGCAACGCGGATTCCTGGAACCCCTGGCCAGTATCGAAGGCAATCCTGTCAGCAAGGACCAGAAATTCTACTCCGACAGTCTCTTTAGCGATGATCACCGCCGCCGCAAGCGCGCCATCAGCCGATTGGTCGGCTGGTTCATCAATAGTGTGGTGATGGCAGAGAACGAAAACTTCGAGCATCCGCTGTTGCGATTGCAGGGCCAGTTGCAACCGCAGGCCCGACAAACGCTTGTGCTGCTAAAAAGATTCGTGATGGATGAGGTTATTCTGCGACCAGAACTGCAGGCGCTGCAATACAAAGGTCAGCAGGTCATTCTGAAAATCTTTCAAGCCTACCTGCACAACCAGAAGCGACTCCTGCCAGCCACGGTTTACCGTGAGTCGCAATCATCCGACAATCCGCACAGAACAATCTGCGATTACATTGCCGGCTTGACCGATGCCTCTGCCACACGCATCTATCATCGCTTGTCTACGCCCAGCGCGGGATCAATTTTCGATCGGGTTTAATGCAGCGCCTGCGCGTCGTCGCCAGCATTGATACAGCGCGACCAACCCTGCCGCACCAGACATTGCCGCCATGGTTAAAAAGGACCAGTGAATACCGCCCTTTGACACCCAGCCGCTGACAAAGAAAGCCAGACCAAACAGCACCCCGATAGCGCAGCTGTCATACAGAGTTTGTGCACTGGCCGTGTAATGCTGTGGCACCGCTTTTTGAATGTACGACACCAGCGCGAGTTGATTGAACGTGAAGGTAATCGAATGCAGTAACTGCAGACAGAACAGGATAACAAGATCACTGGCAAAAGCGGTGGCACTCCAGCGCGCCACCCCAACAGCCCCGGCGATCAACATCAGTTGCCATGGCCCGAGCCATCGAGTCAGTTGCGGCGCAAAATAAAATACTACTACCTCCGCCATTACACCGATGGACCAAAGCGCGCCGATCACCGGCAAGCCGTGACCCAGCGCGAGCCAGTGCAACGTCGCCATACTGTACAACGCGGCGTGACTGGCCATCAGCGTGGCGGCAACCAGCAGCGTGACCACAAAACCAGGCAGCGCGAGCAGCGATTGCAAAGCCTCAAACCCGCCAGTCGAGACAGCCTGCACGCGATAGTCAGGTAAACGCAGGCAGGCCCACAGCAGCAAAATTGCGCCACCGATCATCAGCCAGACCAGCGTGTCCGCAGGGCCACCTCTGATGACCCAGCCACCTGCCAGACTGCAAACCAGAAACGATACCGACCCCCACAAACGCATGCGACCATAATTGGTATCGGCATCGGACTGCACCGTCGCCACGCCGATACTGTCAGTGAGCGGGACACAGGTGGATAGCAGCGCACCGAGTATCGCCCACAGGATACAGATCAGCACAAAGTCGTGAGTCAACAACAGCAGCGGCATACCGATCGCGAGCAACCCGACCGCCAGCACAAGCACAAGTTTGCGTCGCCCCAGCCGGTCAGCCGCTGAGCCCGCCAGCAACGTCACAGGCACCTTCAGCCATGCCGCAACCGCCAGCACAATGCCAACCTGTGCGGTAGTCAGACCGATAGCCGACAGCCAGGCGGGAAAGAACGTCGTTGACAGACAAATTATCCAGAACAGTGCACCAAAAGCGGCCGCCACCCGGGCTGATGGACTATGCAAGCCATGCAATGTCATTCAAATCGTCCGGCAAGCGGCGCCGGCAAGCCGATCCGGGTCAAAAGGCGGCTTGATATCGCTACTGTATTGTCACATGCTATGGCGACGTGACTGGCCCTTTGGCGACCACAGAACACCATCCAAAATCCTTTCTCAAGCAAATGAGGAACTTCCATGAAATTACTCGGCACGCTAGCACTGTTGCTGACCGCAGCAACGGCCCACGCAGCTGACGTACAGCCAGCCGTCGTCTTCGATATGGGCGGCAAATTTGACAAATCGTTCAACCAGGGTGTCTACGACGGCGTTGAGCGCTTCAAAACCGAAACGGGCATCGCCTATCGCGAATTTGAAGTCACCAACGAAACGCAGCGCGAACAGGCGCTTCGGCGCATGGCACAGCGCGGCGCGAATCCCGTGCTGGGTGTCGGTTTTGCACAGGCCCCTGCTATGGAGAAGGTTGCTGCGGAATTTCCGGATACCAAATTCACCATTATAGACGCGGTGGTCGATCTGCCCAACGTGCAATCGGTTGTATTTAAGGAACACGAGGGATCGTTCCTGGTCGGCGTACTGGCTGCCATGGCCTCCACCAGCGGTAAGGTCGGGTTTGTCGGCGGCATGGATATCCCGCTGATTCGCCGCTTTGCCTGTGGCTACGAGCAAGGCGCCAAGCATGTCAACGGCGACGCCGAAGTCATCCAGAACATGACCGGCACAACCCCCGCCGCCTGGAACGATCCGGGTCGCGGCAGCGAGCTTAGCATCGGTCAATTCGATCGCGGCGTCGACGTCATCTATGCCGCAGCCGGCGGTACCGGTGTCGGTGTTTACCAGGCGGCAAAGGATTCGGGCAAACTCGCGATTGGCGTCGACTCCAATCAAAACTACATTCATCCGGGCACCATGCTGACTTCCATGCTCAAGCGAGTTGATGTAGCTGCATACAATGCCTTCAAGCAAGCCATGGACGATTCATGGCAGCCGGGTGTACAGGTTTTGGGTCTGGCCGAAGATGGTGTTGGCTGGGCGCTGGACGAGCACAACGAGTCACTGATCAGCGCCGATATGAAGTCTGCCGTTGAAGGTGTCGCAAAGCAGATCATCGCCGGCGACATTGCCGTTCACGATTACACCAGCGACAACAACTGCACTTATTAACTGCACCGAAGTTCAAAGGTGACTAACCACCCCGTCAACGGGGGAGAATCCTCTCCCCCGATTGCCATCGAGTTGCAGGGCATATCCAAACGCTTCGGTAACGTACGCGCAAACCAGGACATTGATCTGGTTGTGCAACGCGGCACCATCCATGGCATCGTCGGCGAGAACGGCGCCGGTAAGTCTACCCTCATGAGTATCCTGTACGGCTTCTACCAGGCCGACAGCGGCGCCATCCTGATCGATGGCGTGCCGACAAAAATCTACAGCTCGCACGATGCCATCGACGCAGGCATTGGCATGGTGCACCAGCACTTCATGCTGGTGGAGACCTTCTCGGTGCTGGAGAACGTCATTCTCGGCGCCGAACAGGGCGCGCTGCTAAAGGCAGGCATCAGCAACGCTCGCCAGACATTGCAGCATCTGGCCGATGAGTACCAGCTATCGGTACCGCTCGATCAACCCACAGGCCAACTGCCGGTCGGTCAGCAGCAACGCACAGAAATTCTCAAAGCGCTTTATCGAAATGCCGAAATTCTTATTCTCGACGAACCCACCGGTGTTCTGACACCGCAAGAGGCAGATCAGTTATTTCGCGTACTTCGCACCCTGCGAGAAAAAGGGGTCACGGTAATCCTTATTACCCACAAACTACGCGAAATAATGGATGTTACCGATAATGTATCAGTGCTGCGCCTGGGCACCATGGTGAGTACCCAGCGCACCGCCGACACCAGCATGGAGCAACTGGCCGAATTAATGGTAGGCCGCAAACTGGAGAGCCAGACGTTTGCCAAAGCCGACCCCGTCGACGCCACCATCGGCCTTGAGGCACACAACGTCAGCCTGCACGGCAGCAAAGGCCTGACAGAACTCGACAACATCAATCTACAGGTGCGACACGGTGAGATTGTCGGCGTGGCCGGCGTGGCTGGCAACGGGCAAAGTGCCCTGCTGGAAGTGCTATCCGGCATTGTCACACCAACCGCGGGACACCTGGTTATCAATGGCCGCACCGTATCTGCAAGCGAACCAATGGACCCGGCCCAGATGCGCGAGGCCGGTTTGCACCACGTCCCCGAAGATCGCCTTCGACTGGGATTGATCAAATCATTTACGGCCGCCGAAAGTGCGCTGCTGGGCTATCACACACGCGAGAAATTCAACTGGCGCGTACTGTTAAAACTCAATCTGATTCGCGAAACCTGCAAGCGACTGATGCAGGCATTCGACGTGCGCCCGCAAGACCCGGCTCTGAAATCAGCAAGTTTCTCCGGCGGCAACCAGCAAAAGCTTATTCTGGCCCGCGAGCTGGATAAAGCCCCCAGCGTGCTATTGGTCGGCCAGCCAACCCGCGGTGTAGATATCGGCGCGATCGAACTGATACACGACAAGCTGATAGAAATGCGCGACAACGGCTGCGCCGTGCTGCTGGTATCGGTTGAGCTCGACGAAATCATGGCCTTGAGCGATCGAATTGTCGTGATGTTTGGTGGCAGGATCGTCGGCGAGGTAAACGGGGCCAATGCCAACAAGACAGAACTCGGCCTGATGATGGCAAACGCGATGGACGATGTGGCATGAATACCAGTACCGTCGAACTGCCCGACTGGCTAGAGATTGTCGTTATACCTCTGTTGAATATCATACTGGCACTTTTTTGCGCCGGCTTGATCATACTGGCGATCGGTGAGAACCCGATTGAGGCCGTCGGCATTATGCTCAAAGGCGCTTTCGGCTACGACGAAGCCGTCGGTTATACCCTCTACTACACCACCAATTTCATTTTTACCGGCCTGGCGGTCGCCATCGCTTTTCATGCCAATCTGTTCAACATTGGTGGTGAGGGACAGGCCTATTTCGCAGGCCTGGGTATTGCGCTGGTCGTGCTCACGCTGGATCAATACCTGCCGGCACTGCTATTGATTCCACTTGCGATTGCCGCCGCTGCGCTGTTTGGCTCACTGTGGGCATTTATTCCGGCCTGGCTGCAGGCCTATCGTGGCAGCCACATTGTTATTACCACCATCATGTTCAACTTCATCGCCGCATCACTGATGGTTTACCTGCTCGTCAACGTGCTGATTCAACCCGGGAGCATGTCACCTGAAACAAGGGAGTTTGCCACCACCGCCTGGCTGCCATTCATGCACGAATTCCTCGCACTGTTTGGAGTCACGGTTACCCGAACACCATTGAATCTGTCATTTTTTCTCGCCCTGCTGTGTTGCCTGATCACCTGGATCTACATCTGGAAAACACGCTGGGGCTACGCACTGCGCACCGCCGGGCAGAGCGAAGCAGCCGCCGTCTATGCCGGCATTAAACCCAAACGCATCATTATCACTGCCATGTGCCTGTCGGGCGCGCTGGCCGGACTGGTCGCCGTGAACGAATTAATGGGTGTTCATCATCGCCTGCTGCTGAACTTCACCGCGGGCTACGGCTTTACCGGTATCGCCGTGTCACTGATGGGGCGCAATCATCCGGTCGGAATCATTCTCGCCAGCCTGCTGTTCGGCATTCTCTATCAGGGCGGTGCCGAGCTCGCATTTGAATTACCTAAAATCACCCGTGAAATGGTTGTCGCGATTCAGGGCCTGATCATTCTTTTCTCCGGCGCGCTGGCGTTAATGCTGCGCCCCTGGGTGGTTCGCGTTTACCTGCTGATGAGACCGTCCGCGATAAACGCAGCGGCATCCTGATCGATGGACTGGCTCAACGACGAAGTACTGCGCACCATTCTGGCTACTCTCGATGCGACCCTGCGCGTCTCGACTCCGCTCATATTATGCGCGATGGCCGGTCTGTTTTCCGAGCGTTCCGGCGTCATTGATATTGGCCTGGAGGGCAAAATGCTGGCTGCAGCTTTTGCTGCCGGCTCACTGGCGGCGCTCACCGGTTCCGCCTGGCTCGCACTGCTGGCCGCAATCGGTGTCGGCGTGGCAATGGCGCTGGTACATGCATTTGCCTGTGTCACTCACCGCGGCAATCAGGTGGTCAGCGGGCTGGCCATCAATGTGCTGGCCTCCGGGCTGACCGTTGTATTGGGTATCGCCTGGTTCCGTCAGGGCGGGCAAACTCCCTCACTGCCCTCGGAAGCCCGCTTCATGCCACTGCAATTGCCATTGGCTGACACACTGGCAAGCGTGCCGGTTTTGGGCCCGCTCTACCGCGATGTCATCAGCGGGCATAATTTGCTCGTATACATAGCGTTGACTATCGTGCCGCTAACATGGTGGATCGTTTATCGCACTCGTTTCGGATTGCGGTTGCGGGCGGTGGGTGAAAATCCACTGGCTGTCGATACGGCCGGTATATCAGTTGCACGATTACGCTATAGCGCCGTGCTGATCTGCGGCGCCCTGTGTGGCGTCGCTGGCTGCTATCTGGCCATCGCACAAAACGCGGCGTTTGTCAGAGAGATGACTGCGGGCCAGGGCTACATTGCACTGGCCGCAATGATTTTCGGCAAATGGCGTCCGCTGCCCGCAATGATCGCCTGTCTGATGTTCGGGTTTCTGGATGCCGTGGCGATTCGCCTGCAAGGCATAGAGCTGCCCGTGATTGGCGAAGTCCCGGTGCAATTGATTCAGGCGCTGCCCTACATTTTGACGGTGGTGCTACTGGCGGGCTTCATAGGCCGTGCAGTAGCACCAAAAGCAATCGGGGTGCCTTTTAGCAAAGAAAGATAGGACGCTGCCAGCATGACAACGCGCGACAACACCTTCAATATTCAAAACGCCAAGGTACTGCTGGTCGAAGACCATCAAGCCATGGCGGAAACGATTGTCGACTTCCTCGAGGTATCGGGCTTTGTTGTCGATTACGCCGCCGATGGCATAACCGGCCTGTATCTGGCGAGCAGCCAGCCGTTCGACGCCATTATTCTCGATGTCATGCTGCCCGGAGCGGATGGTTTTGAAATCTGCCGCAAACTGCGCCAGGAAAAAAGCATCACCACACCGATACTTATGCTCACCGCCCGCGACGAGCTGAACGATAAACTCACCGGCTTTCAGCACGGCGCCGATGATTACCTCGTCAAGCCATTCGACCTGCCAGAGCTCGTCGCCAGACTCATCGCACAAATCAGACGCAACCGGGGAGAGCACTCATCCGAGATGCTAAGCGTTGGCGATCTCACACTGGACTCCGGCAAGATGGAAGTGCGGCGCAACGATCAGCTGATCCATTTGTCACCAACATGCTACAGAATCCTGAAAATACTGATGCGCGAGGCCCCTAATGTCGTCTCGCGTGAAGAGATCGAAAACGAGCTTTGGGGTGACCTGCCACCCGATAGTGACACCATCCGCAGCCACATGTACAAACTGCGCAAGGCCGTTGAGAAACCCTTCGACAGCAACCTGATTCGCACCGTTCAGGGCGCAGGGTTCAGAATTTCCGACGAGTGAGTTTGCCGGTCTCGCCAGGCATCATTGAAGGTCGCTGCCAATGTCAGCAAGCGTCAACGCGGGAAGGCATTGCCTGCGCAGTAATGCCCCCTGTTATGAATGATCCACACTGGCGAGGTCGTCTCCCCGATCGTGGAAGGTAACTGAAAACCGGGTTCCGGCGCCGACCTCGCTGTCGACCGAGATTATCCAGCCATGGTCGTCGCAGATTCTCTTAACGATCGCAAGCCCCAGTCCGTAACCACCGCCATCGCTATCGTTCTCGCGAAAGAATGGTTCGAAAATTCGCGCCAGATGCCCCGCCTCGATACCACGACCGGTATCACTAACAACGACTTGCCGCGCTTCGATCGAGACCACAATTTCGCCCTTCTCGGTGTACACCAGCGCATTGCGGATAATGTTGCCCAGCACCATTGAGAGAATGCGTTCAGGCGCCTGCACCGTCAGCAACGCGTTGTTGTGCACTGTTATGGCTACTTCGGGCTTGCCAGACACCGCTTCAGTTTGCTCAACCAGCAACGCCAGCAGATCATTCAGGACTACCTGCTCACCAGAACCTCTGACACTCTCTTCACGCGCAAGCAACAGCAGCGTGTCGAGCAGTGATTCCATTTCAGCCGAAGTGCGCTTTATTCGATCGAGTGCACGCTGGGGTATGCGCTCGAGCGTGGCCAGCTCCAGGCTCGAAATCGACCCCCGAATAACCGCCAGCGGCGTGCGCAATTCATGACTGGCATACCGGGTAAAGTTGCGCTCGCGTTCGATCAGCGCCTGCATGCGCTCCGAGAGATGCTGAAACGCCTCGACCAGCAAATCAACCTCGGTACCCGAACCGGTGGAGATATCCGCCACCGGCAACATCGCCGAGTCATTGCGACTGAAGTCGAATGACTCTATGCGATTGGCAAGTGCGACAATCGGCGACACCGCCTTTTTCGACTGCAGAAACGTAAAGTACGACAACGCATACAACGCCAGTAAAACCAATATCAGCGGCAAAACCCCAAACAGCCAGGCCAGGCTTTGCACCTGCTTTTCACGAAAAATCAGGTAGAGGGTTTCAGCGCCGTTGCGCGACACGTGTACGATCGGGCTTCGATCCCCCATATTGACGCGCTGTTGACCTGGCACGAGGGCTGCGAATTCGGCGGGAACACGATCACCGTCACCGGCGTCAAAATACGATTGCAGATTCAATGTATTGGGCAGTGCAAACTGAGGGTCTTCGGCGCGTTGCTGCCAAAAGTAATCTGCCTCACTCGACAGCGCACGATTGACCAACACCTTCTCGACAACAAACGCCGCCGCGCTGATACCGCAGATCACCGTGATGCTGATCACCAGCACATGCAGCATGAATACACGCACCAGCCGCGAGTGCAATCTTGTTGTTTTCATGGTGAAATCCCCGGCACCATCGGCGGTACACTGTAGGTTTGGCGACGCTATCACTGCGTCAGTGAAATATGTGTGACGAGGGTAATCCCGTCAGGCAACCTGTTGGAAGCTGGCTCGACCCGGAATTGATATGACCGAAAGATTGATTGCAGCTGCACAGGCAGCACTGAAAAAGGCCTATGCACCTTATTCAAAATTTCAGGTCGGGGCAGCGATCAGCACCGAGAATGGCGAAATCTTCAGTGGTTGCAACGTAGAGAATGCCGCCTATCCACTGGGATGCTGCGCGGAGGCCAGCGCGATCAGTGCCATGGTAATGGCCGGGCATCGCAAGATCAGCGCCGTTGCAGTCGCCGGTATCGGAGAGGTACTCACCACACCCTGCGGCGGGTGCCGGCAACGGCTGCGCGAATTCGCCGCCGACAACATACCCGTCTACGTTTGCGACGAGCGAGAACTGAGGCTGGAAACAACGCTCGCGGATTTATTGCCGCTGTCGTTTGGCCCCGAAAATCTGGCCGACAATCCTGCCGGCCAGTTGGATTAGCCTTACAAACTGACTCCGGCAAGACCGAACGTATCGCACTGGCGCATATCGCCAAATTGTATGCCCTTGGTAAACCACTCCTGGCGTTGTGCCGCAGACCCGTGGGTGTACATGCTCTCGTGCGGTGTATGACCTGCCTTGCGCAGCAGAACATCATCACCGATTTGGGCGGCGGCATTCAGCCCTTCCTCAAGATCCCCCAATTCCAGGAATTTGGTTCGTTTCTGGGTGTGATGAACCCACACGCCCGCATAGCAATCGGCCTGCAGTTCGGTGAGCACCGATAGCCTGTTGGCCTGCGTTTTCGATACCTGGCGCTGCTGGCGCTGGACTTTCATCGAAATGCCCTGCAGGTTCTGAATGTGGTGAGCAACCTCATGGCCGATGACGTAGGCGCGCGCGAAATCACCGGGTGCGCCCATTTTTTTCAGCTCACGGAAGAAGTCCAGATCGATGTACACCTGGTTGTCACCGGGGCAATAAAACGGTCCGGCTGCCGAGCTCTGGGTACCGCAGGCTGAACGCACTGATTTTTCAAACATCACGAGCTTGGGTGGCTGATACTTCGCCCCGTAGCTCTTGAAAACCTGAGTCCAGGTGTCTTCGGTGTAGCCCAGAATCGCCGAGACAAACTGCGCGTCTTCGTCATTTTTCGCAGCATTCGCATCGTACTCGACACCGCCACCGGTCGGCAGGCCAAGACCGCCTCCGCCGCCACCCAGGGAGTTTGTCAGGCCGATCAGCTTGCTGGGATTGAAACCAAACACCAGCCCGGCGACCATCAGACCAATGGTCATCAATCCCCCCATTTTCGCGCCGCCTGTGCGATTTCCACCGCCACGGCCACCGCGTCTGTCTTCGATATTCCTGCTCTTTCGCCCCTGTTGCCAGCGCATCACTTTCACCCGTTTAGTTACGTAATATGGATTCTACCTGCTGGCAAAACCTTGCGCCACGGCGGTGAAGCTAAACTCGCCAAATGCAATACCTGGTAAATTCCCGGTTTTGGAAACAACCAGATCTTTTGGCGCAAGCTTTGGTAATACCGGATAATCACCGATCCATCTGCCCGAGCCTGCCACACCATGAATCCGGTTATTGATCAACTGCGAGCCCACCGATCCATCCGCCGTTTCAAATCTGATCCAGTCAGCGATGAATTATTCGAGCAGATTATCGGTGCAGCCCAATGTGCAGCCACATCCAGCTTCTTTCAGGCGTGTACGGTCATTCGGGTTCGCAATCCAGAGACCCGAGCGGCGCTCGCAAAACTCGCCGGTGGTCAGAGCTATGTGGCTGATGCGCCCGTTTTCAGTGTTTTTTGCGCTGATCTCAAGCGATCCGAGCTCTGCTGCACACTGCACGACAAAACCATGCTGGGTGGCTTCACCGAGCACTTTATCATCGCCACAGTGGATGTTGCGCTGATGGCCCAGAATGCCGTCGTCGCGGCTCAGTCACTCGGCCTGGGCATCTGTTACATCGGGGCGCTACGCAACGATCCGCAGCAGGTATCGGAGCTATTGAAGCTGCCAGAGAACGTCTACCCGGTGTTTGGTCTGTGCCTTGGCTACCCGGATCAGGATCCGGAATGCAAACCACGCCTGCCGCAAAACGTAGTTATCAAGGAGGAAACCTACGACGATACGCAGGATGCAGAAACCATTCGCCAATACGACGCCGACATCAACGCCTACTATCAGTCGCGCAATAGCAATCAGAAGGTGTCGGGCTGGAGTGAACAGATGTCCGTGCTGGCAACCAAAGAAGCGCGCCCGCACATGAAAGATTTTCTGGAAAAACGCGGCTTCATGAAGCGTTAGTGGTTTTTACTCTAACGAGGCACTAGCTGAATCGCACGCTCGGGACACGCCTGCACACACAGATTGCAGGCATGGCAATCGATCGCGTTCGGGGTGTAGGCTTTTTTCGATCCATGGAAAAACGTTTTGATCCGCCCGCGCAGCGTCAGGCGGGCCTTGTCTTGCGGTTCGATCGGGCGAATCTCGAATACCTGAAACGGACACACAGCAACGCAATCGGCTTTAGCTTCACATCGATTGAAATCCACCAGTGGCATCAAACCGCCCGTTTTTTCTGGTTCCATCTCTCCCCCTGAAAACTTGCCAGCCAATTTAAATGGCAATCACTTGGCGGTAAAGCCACCATCGACATAGATGATCTGGCCGGTTATGTAACTGGACGCCGCACTGGCCAGGAAAATGGTTACACCGTCAAGATCTGCCAGGTCACCATTTCTGCCAATGGCCGTTTGACCCGCATTCCTCTTGCTGATTTCGTCATTGGCGAACACAGCTGCGGTCAGTTCAGTGGGGAAAAAGCCGGGGGCAATCGCATTGCAGCAAACCCCGTTGGCCGACCAGCTCTCTGCCATCGCGCGGGTTAATTGTGCGACACCACCCTTGCTGGCCCCGTAGGCCATGCTATTGGCGAACGCGCGCTCCGACTGCAGTGACGCAATGTTGATGACTCGACCACCACCGCGTTCCCGCATCTGCGGCTCGAGCGCTCGGGCCAGAAAAAAGGGCACACTTAGATTCAGCCACAGCGTCCGCTCCCAGCTTGCGCGTGTAATATCGGCTGCCGGTTCGCGCAAATTGATACCCGCTGTATTGCACAGCACATCAACCTGGCCAAACGCTTCACACGCCTGTGCGGCCAGTGCATCGCAGTCAGCCTCCAGTAAATCCGCCTCGATCGCGGTGCAATTACCGCCAGCACCGGAAATGTCATCGCACAGTGAATCCAGTTCGGTCCGGCGCCGGGCAACAGCGACGATAGATGCACCCGCCGAGGCCAGAACCGTAGCCTGTCGCCGGCCAATCCCCGAAGTCGCCCCGGTGACCAGCGCGACCTTCCCCTGCAGCGAAAAAAGCGCTGGCAAATTGGCGTTGTCCATGCCGATAGTCTAGGGCTGCAGCCGAAAAGTTTCTTGCGGAAAATACTTCTCCAGCCGCACATCGCCGGATCTCGCGTGTGCCTCCATGCCTTCAAGTCGCGATATGCGGGCAGCGGCGGCGGCGACCTCACGACAGGCATCTTCACTCATACGCTGTGTGGTAACAGTTTTGATGAATTTACCCACCGACAGCCCACCGGTGTATCGACCGGCACCTTTGGTCGGCAGAATGTGATTTGTGCCTGAGCATTTGTCCCCGAACGTCACGGTGGTTTGCTCGCCGACAAACAAGGAGCCATAGTTTTTCAGCCTGTCCACCCACCAGCCGGTATCAGCGGCGTGCACTTGCAGGTGCTCACCGGCATAAAGATCCGATTGCACCGCGGCCGACTCCCGATCGGCGCAAAGAACCACCTCGCCGTAGTCTCTCCACGCGCTGGTAGCTGCATTGCGTGCGGTTTCCGGCAGCGCTTCTATCAAACCCGGCATCATTTCGATGACCTTATTGCCCAGCTCACGGGACGTCGTCACAAGCCAGGCAGGTGAATCGGGCCCGTGCTCCGCCTGACTGACGAGATCCGTGGCAACGATAAATGGATCGGCCGTTTCGTCGGCAATGATCGCAATTTCAGTTGGCCCGGCAAATAAATCGATACCGACCCGGCCGTAAAGCATCCGCTTTGCCTCGGCGACAAAGCGATTGCCTGGCCCGACCAGGATGTCAGCAGGTGCCTCGGTAAACAAACCAAAGGCCATCGCCGCAATGCCCTGCACACCACCCAGTGCGAGTATATGATCGGCACCGCAAAGATTGGCGGTATACACAATGGCTTCGTGTGGCAGATTTGCGCCGCGAGGTGGCGTGCAGCAAACCACATTTTCAACGCCGGCAACCTTGGCAGTGCCAACCGACATCACCGCCGAAGCAATGTGGGCATAACGTCCACCCGGCACGTAACAACCGGCGGTTTGCACCGGAATCTGCTTTTGCCCGGCAAACAGCCCGGGAGACAATTCAACCTCAAAATCGATCAGCGCTTCGCGCTGCTTCTCGGCAAAGCCTCTCACTCGATCGTAGGCAAACTGGATATCACTTTTAATGTCATCAGACAGTGCCTCACCGGCGGCGGCAATGTCGTCGCTGGTCAGCAGGATATTGCCATCGTAGCCGTCTAGCTTTTGCGCATAATCACGGCAACTGGTCTCGCCACCAGCCTCGATCTTCTCGAGCATCTCAGCCACGATTCGACGCGTATCATCTTCACCGGTAGCAGGTGATTTAGAGGCTTTTTTCAAAAATTCTGTAGTCATGTGGACTCTCCGTGACGCAAAAGGGGTTGCCGGTGCCGCGTACTCAGTGTCCCGCGGCGGCAGTCAGACTGGCCTTGCACAGTTCGACCTGCCCCATCATTGTGAGTATTCCCGTGTCGCACTGAAAGGTTCCGCGGAACAGCATTTCAGCGGCAACATAGGCCAGAACTACCAACCCCAACCATGAGATCCAGGGATATTTAGCCAGCAGGTTCATAATGAGCGTGGCGGCAAATGCCATCAGCAGAATGGCAAGCCCGAGCCCAAAGACAAGCATATTAGTATTGCCGTCAGCAATCGCCGCCACTGCCAGCACGTTGTCGAGCGACATCGATACATCGGCAATCGTGATGGATATCAGTGCCTGTTTCAGAGTTCTGCGCGGAGGGCCGGTGTAGCCAGCCTCCTCGTCGTCGGCTTCCTCAAGCGCGTGCGCCGCCTTGTCATCTGTCTGTTGACGAATCTCCACATACAGACGCCAGCACACCCAAACCAGCAGCAAACCCCCGACAAACAACAGCCCGGGTATGCCCAGCAGCTTGGTTGCGACAACCGCAAATACCACCCGCAGCACAGCGGCGATCACCATGCCGTAGAGGATCGCTTTTTTACGCAACTCGGGCGCAAGCGACGCGGCGGCCATTCCGATGATCAAAGCATTGTCGCCTGACAACACCAGGTCGGCAATTACTATGGCACCGAAATCGAGGATCAGTTCTAGCATCAGTAAAGTCCTGCCTGATCATTCACAGGCGATGAAATTATAGGGTTGGGCAACACGGCATTTGCCGCTGGTGGATCGACAAAGCCGTACGGGACGGCTCGTCATGGAGAAGGCTATCCCTTGGCCCGGCGGCACCCGATGCGAGTGTCGCCAGCCTTGTGACTGCTAGCCGCTTCCGCCGCCGGGCTGCCACAACGTGCTCACGGGGAAATTGAACATCGACCACAAGCTGATCGCCATGGCCCTCGGATGATTGTCGTCAGGACGTTGAGCGCAAAGCAGTCCGGCAGTGATGGACTGCAGGTCACACTGGCCACCCTGAACATGGGCGCGAGCAAAGGCATCGGCGCCGCACGCTTTCAAGCAGGCCACTGACAGCCGCCGATCAAACAACTCAATTGCAGGCGCCATCGCTAACCGCCCATAACTCTCGGCAACCACAATACAAGCTGCGGGAAGATGAAGATCAGGATCAGGCCGACAAGCTGTACCAGCATGAACTGCATCATACCGAGGTAGATATCTTTCAGATCCCAATCGGGCACCACGCCCTTCAAGAAATAGGCCGATAGCGCAACCGGCGGCGATAGCCAGGCTGTTTGCAGGTTCACCGCGACAAGAATTCCAAACCACACCATGAGGTCATAGCGATCGAGCCCATGAACCGAGAGTGCCTCAACCGTCGGCAACAGAATGGGCACCACGATCAATACGATCGGCACCCATTCCAACGGCCAGCCCAAAAGAAAGATCAGCCCCATCACTAGCAGCAGGATCAAGTAGGGCGACATCTCGAGGCCCAGCAGTACCTCTGTCATCATTTTCGGTGTGCCGAGCGCGCTGAACTCCGCGCCGAAAAAGTTAGAGGCGGCGACCAGGAACATGATCAGCACCGTGATTTCCAGCGCTTTAACCAGGCTGTCGAAAAAGCTGGGAATATTAAATTTACCATAGCCGATTGAAAGCAGAATCGAACCGAAAGCGCCCATCGCAGCTGCTTCCGCCGGTGTCGCAAAGCCAAGAAGGATCGAACCCAGCGCAAAAGAAATCAGGATCGTGGGCGGCATGAGTCCGGCAAAGAACTCATTCCAGAGATCCGAAAAGTAGAAGTCATTGCCGTTGGCTTTGTCGTAGATAGGCCGGCCCAAAAACGCCAGCAAAACAATGAAAGCCCCAAAAACAATCGACCAGATCGGCAGACCGTCGCCCATGTTCGCGACGATCATGTAAAGGTGGAAAAGCACAGCCAGCGGTACGGCGATGCGCAGAATGCTCAAGCGTCGATAAGCTGCATAGGCCAGCGCCATGGCCGCCAATAATACGACCAGGCCGCCGAACGGCATCAGGCCAGCAAATGCGCCGCCGATGCCCAGCCCAAAGACACGGCAAACGGTCAGAACGCCAAGGCAGATCAGCGCAACTTCGGCGCCATAGAATCGAGACGTTTGCGGCTGATCTTCTTCGGCAAGAATCGGCCCTAATGACGGGTTGAGCCAGCATCGTCCCAGCGTGTAAATTAAGTAGAGCGAAGCCAGCAACGCACCGGGGATAAACGCGCCACGGAACAGATCGAGAGTCGAAACTTCCAGCACGGGCCCCATCACAATCAACATGATCGAGGGCGGTATCAGAATACCCAACGTGCCGCCTGCGGTAATTGTTCCCGCCGCCAGTTTCACGTTATAGCCCGACCGGGTCATGGTCGCACCGGCCATGATCCCGAGCAATGTCACCGAGGCCCCCACAATTCCGGTGGCGGCGGCAAAGATCGTCGATACGATCAACACCGCAATAAAGAGCGAGCCGCGCACGCGGGCCATAATCATCTGGATCGAAGCAAACAAACGTTCCATCAATCCGGCCGCTTCCATAACGATGCCCATCAACACGAACAGCGGCACGGCCATAAGCTGGTCGTTGAGCATGGTCGAGTTGGTGTTTAGTGTCATCAGCAGCGTGGTGAGTTTGAAATTCGCCCCCCAGATGCCAAACACAAATGCCAGAAAGATCAGTGTGAACGCGATCGGGAAGCCGATGAAGATCACAAACAGCATGGCGCCGAGCATGATCAGGCCGATGATCGGTTTGTCGAGGTTGGGGCGCGCGCTCATTACATCGGTGAACCATGCGCCACCCGGCACGAGGTCAGGTAAGAACACGGCCAGAACCAGCCAGAGCAGAAAAATCAGATAGATCGGAAGCGCTCGAACAAACCATCTTTCTCGCGCTTTGCCCATTTTGTGGAAGGCGCGGAAAATCTCCGGAATGCCCTGCAGCGCCAGCAGGAACGCGCCGACCGGCATCGCCAGTCGCGCAGGCCAAAGCACAGGCCCCCAGGCGCTATCAACCTGCATGGTCTCACCGGTTGAAAAGGCCAGCCACCAGAATTTTGCCGACACGATGGTGAAGAAGATCATCGACGGGATAAAGAACAACAGGTACAGCGTTGCGTCAACGGTTGCCTGCGTCTTGTTCGACCAGAACCGATAAAGAAAGTCTGCGCGAATATGCACGCCACGCATCAAGCCGTAACCGGCAGCAGCCATGAACAGCACACCGGCGAGCATGCGGCTGGTATCGTAAACCCACAGCGTAGGCCCGAGGTTGAGGGAGCGCGCCAGGTCTTCAAAACCCGCATTTTGCAGAATAGAAAATGAATTGCGCGAGATTACTTCAAACACTACTACGGCGATCAAGGGCACCAGTAACAGCGCAATGAGCTGGCCGACGCGATAATTTAGAATGTCGATCGCCGCAGTAATCGGACGCTGCCAGGGAGTCATGTCCTCGGGCGTTTCGCCCGGGGCTTCGGCGCGTCGTTCGGCGATAAGCTCGTCCGCGATCTCCAGATCGTCTGGATTCGGTTCTTCAGCCATATGGTGTTTCCTTCGCTAGACGTGGATCTGCAATCCGCGTTCTTTTTTTCGAAACGTCATTTTATGGCGCTTTAAAAAAAGAACACTGCTCCCTTCAGGGATCATGGTTGAGTTTACTTCAGAGAGCGAAAAAAGCACGGGCTCTGTTGAGAGCCCGCGCTGTTTTGCTTCAGTGTTAGAGCAAGCGGGCCCGAGGGCACGCGTGCAACACAATTACTTCAGTGTATCGGCGTGTGCTTTACCCAGGCCTGCGTTCGAAGCCTGCGCACCGGCCCAGAACGGGACCGCGATGTCTGCGAAGTCCTTCTGAGACTGCCAGACTTCTGCGAAGAATTCGTTTTCGTCAGCAGCAGCTTGCAGCGCATTTCTTGCAGCAGCCATGTACTCAGTGAAGTAGTCCGCCGGGGTGTCTTCCAGAATAACGCCGTGGTTGTCAGTCAGATCCTTAAGCGCTTTACCGTTTTCGTAAATCCGGTAGGACATTGACTTTGACAACGACGCGTTAGCAGCAACTTCCAGCGCTTTCTTTTCGATATCAGTCAGGTCGTTGTAGACGTCCAGGTTGAGGTACATGTCGGCGTTCACGACTACCTGGTGCAGACCCTGCAGATAGTAGTGCTTCAGTACTTTCTGGAAGCCGAATACAGAGTCAGGCTTCGGACAGCACCATTCAGCTGCGTCGATTGTGCCTTTCTCCAGTGCTGGCAGAATATCGCCGCCACCCATCGCAACGGCTGGAACGCCGATGTCAGCGTAGGCTGCGCCTACCATGCCGGGAGGAGCGCGAAAACGCATCTTGCGGAAATCGTCCATAGACTCGATCGGCTTGGGGAACCAACCCAGTGCTTCCGGGCCTACCGGCTGCAGCATGAAGCCCTTGACGTTCACACCCATTTCGCCCCAAAGGCGATCGTACAGCTCTTTACCACCGCCGTACTGGAACCAGCTCAGGAACGCGATGTTGTCCATGCCGA
>CAKZSB010000405.1 GCA_937920585.1 uncultured Granulosicoccaceae bacterium
AGGACGGGCCAGACGCAACGTTGAAAGCTATTACAACACGCGGTATCAGCAAACAGTTTGGCACCGGCGCCGACAGGGTCATGGCGCTGGATAACGTCTCGGTAGAGATCAACGAAAACGAATTTTTTACCCTGCTGGGCCCTTCGGGCTGCGGAAAGACAACACTGTTGCGCCTGATCGCGGGCTTCGAAACCCCGACCAGCGGCGACATTGATCTCTACGGCGACAGCATCGGCCACCTGCCGCCCTACAAGCGCCCGGTTAATACGGTGTTTCAAAGCTACGCGCTGTTCCCGCACATGACTGTTGCCGAGAACATCAGTTTCGGCCTCGAAATGCTTGGCAAGCCCGCCACCGAAATAGCCGACACCACCGAGCGCATGTTGCAACTGGTGCAAATGCAGTCGATGCGCGATCGCAGGACCAGCCAGATTTCCGGTGGCCAGCAGCAACGGGTGGCACTGGCGCGTGCACTGGCACCGCACCCGCGCGTTTTACTGCTCGATGAACCCCTGTCGGCACTGGATTTTAAATTGCGCAAAGAAATGCAGCTCGAACTCAAACGGCTGCAATCTGAAACCGGCATCACCTTCGTGTTCGTGACCCACGATCAGGAAGAGGCGCTGACGATGTCGGATCGCATCGCAGTGATGAACGAGGGCCGCATCCGCCAGACCGGCACACCGCGCGAGATCTACGATCATCCGGGCGAACGTTTCGTGGCCGATTTTATCGGCGACAGCAACTTTCTGCGCGCGCAGGTTATCAACCGGCAAAACGACACCGCAGAGCTTGAGCTGGCAGGCAACTTTCGGCTGCTTGTTTCGGCAGACCCGGCAGACAATCGCGACGCGGTGAATGTTGTCATCAGGCCGGAGCACGCGCTGCTGGGTGGGCCGCATCAGGCGGGTCTGCCAGGGAATTTGCAGCAGGTCGTCTACTCTGGCACCGATACGCGCTACCACGTGGCACTGGCGAGCGGTGAGTCGTTTGTGGTGCGCCGGCAAAACAGCCCCGATGCACCGCCGATGCCGGCAGAGGGCGACGCGGTATCGGTGTTGTTAAATCCCGCCTCGTTGCAGGTGCTCGATGATTGAGCTCAAACACGGCCGCCGCCAGTGGGCGCTGCTAAGCCCTGCTGTCGGCCTGATTACCTTTGCTGCGGCCGGCCCGCTGATTATTGTTCTGATCTACTCGGTGTTGCAGAAAGGCGACTACGCCGGCGTGATCTGGAATTTTTCAGCAGATGCGTGGTTCAATGTGTTTCTCGAACGGGATATTTTCGACGATACCGTATCGATTGCCGACGCCCACCTGTCTATTTTCATGCGCTCGCTGAAACTTGCGATCACAGCTACCGTGATGGCATTTCTGGTCGGATTCCCGACCGCCTATTTCATTGCCACGCGTCCGGCCAGATCGCGCAATATCTGGCTGTTTCTGATCACCATTCCATTCTGGACCAATCTGTTGATCCGGACCTTTGCAATCATGGAGATCATCCGCAACGAAGGGGTTATCAACACCCTGCTGATGGCCAGCGGCATCATTGAGCAACCGATTCAAATGCTCTATACCGATTTTGCCATCACCCTGGGCTTGCTGTATGTCTATCTACCCCTGATGGTACTACCGCTGTACGCCTCGATTGAAAAGATCGATTTTCGGCTGGTTGAGGCGGCCTATGATCTATACGGCACACGCTGGAAAGTCCTGCGGCGGATTGTGCTGCCACTGGTGAAACCCGGCATCATTGCCGGCTCGATTCTGGTGTTCATTCCGGCGCTGGGCGCCTATGTCACCCCCCGCGTGCTGGGAGGCGGCAAGAACCTCATGCTAGGCAATCTAATCGAGTTTCAGTTCGGTCAGGGGCGCAACTGGCCACTGGGTTCGGCGTTGTCGATCACCCTGCTGGTGCTGGTGATGTTTGCACTGCTCTTCTATGTGCGCAACACCACCCGGAGCCATGCTCATGGCTGAATTGTCGCGTGCAAAATCGTTCGACGTACGCCGGCAACCCGGCTTTACGGCGGTTGCGATACTGTGCTTTTTCATGCTGTATGCACCGATGGTAGCGCTGGTGCTGTACTCGTTTAACGCCGGCCAGTCGATCGGAACCTGGGAGGGTTTTTCGTGGCGCTGGTACGAGAGCGCAATCAACAATCGCGAAATACAACAGGCGACGATACGCTCACTCCAGGTCGCGGGCGTTGCGACGCTGGTATCGACAATCGCGGCAACAATGGCAGCACTGGCCACCACGCGAACGCGTCCCTACCGCGGGATGACATTCGCCTTCGCGTTAATCAATCAGCCGTTGATGGTGCCGGAGATTGTCACCGCGGTCGCACTGTTGATTTTTTTCGCGATCATCAAAGGCGCCACGGGTTATACCGGTATGGGCTATCTGCTGGCCGCGCACGCGGCGTTTTGCATCCCGTTTGCCTACCTGCCAATCCGCGCGCGCCTGGAAGACATGGACCTCACTTTGGAGCAGGCTGCAGCCGATCTCTATGCCACGCCGTGGCAGGCGTTCAGGCGCGTTACCCTGCCAAGACTGCTGCCCGGGATACTGGCCGGCGCGATGCTCGCGTTTGTGATATCGCTGGATGATGTCGTGATCACGCTTTTCGTGGCGGGCCCGGGACAGGAGACGCTGCCACTGTATGTCATCGGTCAGTTAAGGCGCATCGTCACGCCCGAAATGAATGCGGTATCTACGTTGTTTCTACTGGTATCGGCGATACTGGTTACCGTCTTTTTTCTGCTCAGCAGAAGAAAATAACTTCAACCAAGGAGCACTTCATGTTCAGAAAAACCCTTGTCAGCCTGGCCGCTTCGCTGGCGTTCGGCTACACCGCTACCGCACAGGCCGCCGGTGAACTCAATATCTACAACTGGGGCAACTACACCAATCCGGCCCTGATTGAAAAGTTCGAGAAAGCCCACGACGTCACCGTCACCCTCTCGGACTATGATTCCAACGACACCATGCTCGCCAAAATCAAGGCTGGCGGACACGGCTACGACATCGTCGTACCATCGGACTACATGGTCTCGATCATGATCGGTGAGGGTCTGCTGATGGAGACCAAACCCAATGAAATGGATAACTTCAGTAACATGCTGCCCAATTTTGTCGATGTCTATTTCGATGAAGGCAGAAATTACTCGGTGCCATGGCAGTGGGGTACTACCGGCGTCACCGTTAATACCAAAACCTACTCGGGCGACGTCGATACCTGGTCGGTAATCTTCGATCCGCCGGAAGAGCTCAAAGGCAAAATCAATGTTGTGCCCGAGATGAACGACGTGATCAACGCGGCGCTGCACTACAAGGGATTTCCGCACTGCAACTCGGACAAGGCACAGCTCAAGGAGATTAACGACATGCTGTTGAGTGCCAAAGAGCACTGGCTGTCAATGGAGTATGGCAACGTCGAACGTTTTTCCAATGAAGACATTCACGCCGGTGTTAACTGGAATGGCGCCTCAATGCGTTCCAGGCTGCAAAATGATGCGATTCGATATGGCTATCCAAAAGAAGGCATCAGCACCTGGGCAGACAACGTAGTGGTACTGGCAGACGCGAAGAACACAGACAATGCCAAATTGTTTCAGAACTTCATCATGGACCCTGAAAACGCGGCGATGATCTCCGAGTTTGCCAAGTATGCCAACGGCATTTCAGGCAGCCTTGCGTTCCTCGATCCCGAGTTTGCCAATGCGCCCGAAGTCGTGCCCCCCGCGCACTATGAAACCGTTTTTGTGCCGCCCTGCCCGCAGGAAGTCAACGAACTCTATACACGCATCTGGACCAATCTGCTGAAGTGATCGATTGGCCGGCCTCGCTATTGCGAGGCCGGTCGCCGCCATTGACGGTGGTAATCATCAGGCGCCTGGCACGCCGCTCTGCCAATCCTGGCTGTAGCAGTTAGTCAATCCCTGCTCCATTCTCTCGCCCCCCGTTTTCCCATCACTCAATGACCGACCTTGATCTTTGCTACCTCAGTGCAACAGACGCACTGAGGCAGTTTCGCGACGGTACCCTGTCGCCGGTTGAATTGCTCAACGCACAGATAGCGCGCTACACCGAGCAGCAGGACACAATCAACGAATTTACTTACCGTTACTTCGATGAAGCCCTGCAGCGCGCAGCCCGGGCCGAGAAAAAATACGCCACAGAAAAACGCACCGGCGCACTGGAGGGCATTACTGTCGGCATCAAGGATGAGAGCTACATCGCCGGCAAACCAACCTCCAACGGCTCGTTGTTAATGAAGGATTTCGTGCCGACGATAACTTCAGTCAACAATCAACGAATCATGCGCGCGGGCGGCCTGGTGCACGCCCGAACCGCAACACCCGAGTTTTCCTGTGCAGGCTTTACTCACTCCAGGCTGTGGGGCATCACCCGCAATCCGTTCAATCCCGAATTTACCCCGGGTGGATCATCCGGCGGCTCTGCCGCGTCACTGGCCGCCGGTACCAGCACGCTGGCAACGGGTTCCGATATCGGCGGCTCGATTCGCATACCGGCGGCCACCTGTGGGCTGGTTGGCTACAAGCCGCCCTATGGTCGCAACCCTGACGATCCGCCGTTTAACCTCGATTTTTACTGCCATACCGGCCCGCTGGCCCGCAACGTGGCAGATGCTGCACTGTTGCAGAACGTCATGTGCGGTCCGCACCCGACAGACATTGCGTCACTGCGCCCGGCGATTCGCATTCCAACCACCGTAAAATCGATAAAAGGCTGGAAGATTGCGTTCTCGATGGATCTGGGTGCCTTCGAGGTTGATCGCGAAGTGCAAAGGAATACGCTTCGGACACTGGAGATTTTCAAACAACTTGGCGCCGTCGTCGAAGAGGTGGATCTGGGCTGGGATGCCGATATTCTAAATTCAGCAATGCACTATCTTGAGCACCTGTTTGGCGCCTCGATCGCCGACACCATGGCCGAGCATGGCGATCTGATGACAAACTACGCTCGCGCCTTTGCCCTGAAAGCCCGGGAGTCAAGATCGAGCGATTTCCTGAAAAGCCTTGAGAAAGCCGGCCAGATGTACAACACGCTCGGGCCTGTACTGGAAAAATACCGGATACTGGTTTGCCCGACCAACAACCTGCCAGCGGTTGCCGCTGATCACGATCACGACAAAGACAAGGTTTTTATAAACGGCGTTGAAGTGAATTCGATGCTGGGCTGGGTGATGACAACACCGTTCAACATGATGAGCCGCTGCCCGGTTATTACCTTGCCCAGTGGACAAGCTGGCAATCAAATTCCCACCAGCATTCAAATCGTTGGCAGAACCTATAGTGATAAAGATGTCTTCCAGGCAGCACTGGCCTATGAGCAGATCAATGGTCGATGGTTCGAGTCGGCTGATCGGCGGCCAGAAACCATTGCGTTGCACGGCAAAGCCTGATGGATAGTCGCGACGAACTCACTGCCGGTCGGCACGCACTGTATCTGGCACGGCTTGCGCACGCTCGCAAGTCCATGCTGGCAACCGACATGCCGGCCCTTTTAATAACCGATCCTAACAATATTTTTTATCTGACCGGCGCGCGCAACATGCAGTTGTTTGGCCTGCGCAGCCCGTCCAGGTTCTTGCTGCTGTTCGCGCAGGGGCCTGTTATCCTGTTCGAGTTCACAGGCTGCGAGCACCTGGCGAGCGAACTGCCGACCATCGATCTTATCCTGCCAGCCATCGGACTGAACAAGCTAAGCTCCGGCGACAATGCCGAGGACCACGCCAGATCGTTCGCCGGCCATATCAGGCAACTGGTCGATGACCATGACCCCGCCATCGACAGACTCGCAATTGACCGATTTCCCTTTCAAACGATCGACGCGCTGCGCGCGTGCAACTTTACCCTTTGCGACGCAGACGACGCACTGATCCCGGCCAGAGCCATCAAGCAGCCCGAAGAGCTGCCCTACCTGCGCGAAGCTATGCGGCGCGTCGAGCAATCAGTTAAACGACTCGAACACGAAGTGCGCCCCGGTATGACCGAATCAGAGGCCTGGGCGGAATTCCACTACGCGTTCATGGCAAAAGAAGGACAGTACATTTCGACCCGGCTTTTTCAAAGCGGCCCGAACAGTTTTCCCTATTTTCAGGAAGCTGATACCAGAGTTCTGCAGCCGGGCGATCTGTTGTGTCTGGATACCGATGCTTTGGGCTACGAGGGCTATGCGGTCGATTTTTCGCGCACTTTTCTTTGTGCCGACGACAGACCGACTGACAATCAACGACTGCTGTACCAGCAGGCACGCGAGCAACTCGAAACCAACGCGGCGCTGTTAAAACCCGGAGCGGAATATCGCGAAATTGCTGAAAGGGCATGGCCGGTGCCTGAGCAGTATCAGGCCAGTCGCTACTATTGCGTCGGGCATGGTCTGGGCATGGCTGGCGAATTCCCGAATATTCCACACCATGTGAAAGGCGAGGACTACCCGCTGGAGGGTGTGCTGGAAGCAGGCATGGTGATATGTATTGAAAGCTATATCGGCTCGGCGCAAAGTCACCAGGGCGTCAAACTGGAGGATCAGTTCCTGATTGGTGAAACCGGTGTGGAGCGAATGTCGAACTATCACTTCGACGAGAGATTGTCCGCCTGACTACACTGCGCCCAAGGCGCATTAACTTAATCGAATGATCGCCGGCTCCTGTTGGGCGAAAACATGCAGCAGCTGCCGTTTACTCCGTTACAACGCCATGTTTGGATCGAAATTCATAGATGTTGAAGTTCACGTATTTTTGCACTGAAACAAGCGCATAGTCATCTTCTACCTGTGACTCAACCGGACCCGCCGCAGGCATGGAACGAGACCACGTAAACTCACGATTAATGGCGACAAAAATATTCCCGGTTCCATCGTCGACGTTGGCCAGCTTACTTGACAATGGTGCGACCGGCACGCTGCGCCAGCCATCCATCGTCGCGGAATCGCCGTAATAAGACAGCAAGCGCGGCTCGCCCCACAACAGGATCGACTGATCTTCGCCACCGATATGATCAACCAGGTAGCCGGCAGCAGAGCGGTAGTCATCCCGCCAGTATTCGCTTTTGTAAAAATAGTTAAAGCTCGCAAAAACATTCAGCGCCACCAACATCGCGAATGCTGTGCCTGCAAATCGCGTACGCCACCGATCCACTCCTTCACGCCCTATCACTATCAGGGGTAACAACAAAGCAATAGACAGTGACAGATAAAAAGAGTGGCGCGGCATCCAGTTGATCTTGCTGAGTGAGGCGACAACAAACGCCACCGCCAGAGAGGTCACCAGCAGCGCACAAACAAACACAATTGATCTAGCTCTGCGACCGGTACTTGCGAGTATGTGAGGCAGGCTTACCAGCAACGCCGCCAGCAACCCGATAATTACCGCTCCCAGCACGGCTAGCCGCAAGGCGTAGTCTTTGAGCACGCCGGCCATATTGCTGCTGTCGCGCAGAACGCCGAGTGGTGGCCCGTAGGTGTGTCCTACCAGCAGACCGTACAGTGAAAAAACGGCATTCTTGTAGAGCGGCACGCCTAGCCCATTGGTGGAATCTCCCGAGGGGTTAACGGCTGCCGGCGTCATGAGGAAATACCACAGCACAGGCAGGCATGCGAACAGCGCCGCACCCCACCAGGCGAGCCAGGCGCCAGGTCTGCGCTGTGCAACCAGATGCGAGACTGCCAGCGCCACGGTAAAAAAGGCCAGCAGGATGCTCGCCAGACAACTCACCGCGGTAACGAGAGCAAAGGCGGCGATATACCGAGCGCGCGGAGCCCTGTCCTCGAGCGCAAACGTCAACAGGTAGATCTGTACGCTTGCCAGCAGAAACAACAATGCATAGGGTCGAACTTCCTGGCTATAGCAAATCCAGAACGCACTGACCGAAAGATAGAGTGTTGTCCACAGTGCGTGTTTGTCGTCGAACAGGCGCCGGGCGGTGGCGTGAACAAACAGCAGCGCGAGTGCACCGGGAATCACCGACAACATTCTCAGCGCAAGTTCACTGTCGCCAAAAACAGAACGCCACAAAGCGAGGACGAGGAAATACACGGGCTGATATTTGTCACCGCCGGCGCGGTCCCAAAGTGCGGCGTAGGTCTCGGCAAGGTTTCGCGAGTCAGTAACGACAAGACTCACGCCTTCGTCGTACCACAGGCTCTGGTTGGTCAACATGAACAGCCGAAGTGCGGCGCCAACTGCAATTACAACCAGCGACCAGACAACATAGCCATGAACGGCAGTCGCCGATGGTTGAGACACCGACAGCTGCGTCGTGCTGACGCTCTGATGTTTCATAACACTCATCTTTATGGGGTACAGGTTGACAAGATGATTAAACCCGGAGTTGCCCTGGCTAACATCAGCCCAACTCCAATCGGTAACAACCTTCCTGTTCTTGTTATTTTATTCTGGCTGAAGCTGCCAGTTGTTGTTATCAAGCTGTTCAAGCGTTGACCAGGATGAATTTCCATAACCGCTATAACAAGCTGCCACTCCTGGAAACCCCATGGCGTGAACATCACTGCTTACAGCACCGATCGCATCCCAGCAAATCAATCCTAACACTATTGAATTACATTCGCGAAGCGAAAGCCAAAGAAAATTCTTTCATGCGCTAAAAATGTCACACCCACGACTCGTTACGACATTTCACCGTTAGTACAGCCTGCTCGCTAAACACCTGAATCGGCAATACTATTCAGTCAATTCCGGGTCTCGTTGAGCTGCTACTTCAACCCGCATAATTACAGGAATTTCAGGTCTGCTTCTCAGGTCTGCCAGCGGCCCTTGGCAACTATTTCGAATAGACTTATTCTTACGTATTTACCACAGCCAAACAGTTAATAGCTCACTGTTAAACTACTAAACTACCGGGCTGACTGCCTTAATTTCGCTTGTTCTTATTCGGAGCCTGTCACATGACAACAGCCGGGTTTATCGGTCTCGGGAGAATGGGCGCCGGTATGGCCAGACATCTTCTGCACAGTACTGGCCAGTTACTGGTACATGACACATCGCCACAGGCTCTCGCCGCACTGACAAAACAGGGCGCAACTCGCTGCGAGTCTGCAACAGAGATTGCATCGCGCAGTGAGCTTGTATTTCTTTGCCTGCCCTCTGCAACCGAGGTGCGAACAACGTTGTTTGGCAACAACGGAATCAGTGCTGCAAAACGACAGGCACTCACGGTGATCGACACCACCACACTCGATCGCACCGATGCCATCGACATTGGCGCCGAAGCAGCTGAACACGGCATCGAGTATTGGGACTGTCCGGTTTCAGGTATGCCATTTCGAGCGGACAACGGCACCCTGACCGTCATGTTCGGGGGCTCTGACGAAGCATTCGCTGTGCACAAACCGCTGCTGGGTAGCTTTGGTGAAGTGGTGACTCACTGCGGGCCACTGGGTTCCGGACAGGCGATGAAGGCGCTTAACAATATTATTTATAACGTCAATATTGCCGTGCTGTGCGAAGTGCTGCCGTTGTCTCAGGCGGTTGGGCTCGATCCACTGGAAGTGGCCAACGTAGTAACGTCGGCCAGCTCTCGCAGCTTCGCATCGGAATATTTTGTACCGCGAATGCTCGACGGGCGGTTCGATACAGATTTTTCAATGCAGGATGCCTACAAGGATATCGTCAATGTGCAACGCATGGCGCTGGAGACAAAGGCATCGTTACCGGTTGTCAATGCAATGATCGGCAGCTATCTGTCGGCGATGGCGGCAGGCCACGGCGAGGAACCTAAAAGTGCCATGATTAAAGTCTACGAAAAGGCGCTGGGCGTAGCGTTTCGAAACCCTGTCGACAACTGAACCTCAATAGGATTTTGGCAAACCCAGCGCACGCTCGGCCACGTAACACAACGCCAACTGCTGGCTGACCGGTGCGAGATACGGAATCATGATCTCGCGATACAGCCGCTCAACGTGGAACTCCCGTGCGTAGCCCATACCCCCAAGGGTGGCAACCGCCTGGCGACAGACATCCATGCCAGCTTCGGCGGCCAGATATTTCGCGGCATTGGCCTCGACGCCACAAGGCTTGCCTGCATCGTAGAGGCTTGCAGCCTGCAACAGCATCAGGCGAGCCGCATGGAGTCGCGCCCAACCGGCGGCCAGTGGGTGCTGAATCGCCTGGTTCATGCCAATGGGCCGCTCGAATACCTCGCGTTCGCAGGCGTAACGGCTTGCACGCGCGAGCGCGCTCAGCCCAATGCCAACCGCCTCGGCGGCGATGAGAATACGCTCCGGATTCAGGCTGTGCAGCAGGTATTTAAACCCCTCGCCCTCCCGCCCCACCAGATCTGCGGCCGGAATCATGAAATTGTCGATGAACAGTTCATTGGTGTCGACAGCCTTGCGTCCCATCTTGTCGATCACCCGAACATCGATTGCGCCGCGATCCAGATCGGTAAAAAACAGACTCAATCCATTGGCGGGTTTTTCCTCATCGCGTTCTGCAGTGCGCGCAATCAACATGATCTTGTCGGCTATCTGCGCCGTCGAGGTCCAGACTTTGCGACCATTGACCACATAGTGCTCGCCATCGCGAACAGCGCGCGTCTGCAGCCGGGTGGTGTCCAGCCCGGTATTGGGTTCGGTTACCGCAAAACACATGCGTACCCTGCCCGCCACGATATCCGGCAACCAGCGTTCGCACTGCTGCTGGCTGCCGTTGGCCAGCAGTGAGCGCGGGCCAAAAATATTCATGTGAATCGCAGACGCGGCGCTCATGCCACCACAACGCGCGACTTCGAGCATCATCAGCGCCGCCTCGGTGACGCCCAGCCCACTGCCGCCATATTGTTCAGGCAACGCGATTCCGAGCCAGCCCCCCGCCGCCATGGCCTCGAAAAAGCGTTCGGGAAACACGCCGCGGGTATCGCAGTCCAGCCAGTAGGCGTCGTCGAAAGTTGCGAGCGATTGCGCCAGCGCATCAAGCATACTGCGCTGATCCGGCGTCAGGTTGTAGTCCATGCCTTTTCTCCTGAGGATTTCGCCGTTGCGCTAAAAGGCAAAAGACTTTCAACCGGAGGCGACAACGCAGATATTATATTTTCAGCTGTTGAGCACGCAATTGCCCAAGCCGGACAGGCATGGCCTTGCGACTGCCAAGCCAGCATACTGCACGAGCACTGATCAGGAGGAAAACAACTTGTTGATTGACGTTACTCTGCATCGCCAGGGTCGCCATTTCGTGGAGTATCGACATTGAGTAACAAGCACAGTATTCGTATTGGCGGTGCAGCAGGCTATTGGGGCGACAGCCCGGAGGCTGCCCGGCAGCTCGTTATGCACGGCGACATAGACTACCTGGTATTCGATTATCTGGCCGAGGTCACCATGTCGATTCTGGTGCGTGCACGCGAAAAGAACCCCGCTATGGGCTATGCGCCGGATTTTATCCATCTGGTGATGAAGCCACTGCTGGCGGAAATCGTGCGGCGCAGGATTCGCGTGGTGGTCAACTGTGGTGGAGTTAATGTCACGGGTTGCGCCGAGGCATTGCGAACCACAGCCCACGAAGCAGGCATCGCGCTGAACATCGGCACCGTCGAGGGCGACGATATAATGCCGCAAATGTCCGTGCAGATCCGATCCGGCATCCGCGAGATGTTCACCGGTGCGCCCGTGCCCGACGATCTCGTCAGCGCCAATGCCTATCTCGGTGCATTTCCGATCGCCGCCGCACTGGATGCCGGTGCCGATGTCGTGATCACCGGGCGCTGTGTCGACAGCGCCGTGACACTCGGCCCGCTGATCCATGAGTTTGGCTGGCGTGCCGACGATTTTGATCGCCTGGCCAGCGGCAGCCTGGCGGGTCACATCATCGAATGTGGCGCGCAGGCGACCGGCGGTAACTTCACCGACTGGCAAGCGGTAGCCGCCGACTGGCACGACATGGGTTATCCGATAGCCGAATGCGAAAGCGACGGTAGTTTTGCGATCACCAAACCCGCTAACACCGGCGGACTGGTCTCACCGCTGTCGGTCGGTGAGCAGGTGCTCTACGAAATTGGCGACACCGCAGCCTACGTAATGCCCGACGTCATTTGCGACTTTTCAGCCGCGCAACTGCGCCAGGAATGCACCAACCGGGTCGCGGTGAGTGGCGTCAAAGGGTGTGCACCAACACGCCAATACAAAGTGTCCGCCACCTATCGCGATGGCTATAGAGCCTGCTCGCAAACAGCCATAACCGGCTTCGATGCAACCGCCAAGGCACGTGCGTGCGCAGACGCTTTTCTGCGCCGCACGCGGAAACTCTTCGATGACAGAGATCTGCCCGATTATCATTCGGTAGCTGCACATGTCATCGGTGCCGAGACGCTTTGGGGCGATAACGCCGGCAGCACCGCCACCAGTGCACGCGAAGTAGTGCTGCAGATCGAGGCTCGCCATCGACACCGCGAAGCACTGGAGATCTTCTCGAAAGAGACGACTGGCGTGGGGCTCGCCATGTCCACTGGCCGTTGTGCCGTCGGTGAGGCCGGCCGGCCCCGGGTGACCCCGGTCATCGCGCAATATGCGTTTTTGATCGACAAAGCTGATGTAAACATCGAAATCAGATTGAATGGAACCCGGCTTCCAGGTGAACTGCCGGCAGCCAACCACTACAGCGAACTGCCATCCACGCCTCCGGTCGCAGCCTCTGCGCCAACGCCCGCTGCTGCGCCAGGCAGTACTACGCTGCCATTGCTCGCGCTCGCAGTTGCACGCAGCGGTGACAAGGGCAACAATGCCAACATTGGCGTGATGGCGCGCGACCGACAGTGCTTTGAGGTCATCCGGCGAGAACTCACTGCCGATCGGGTGGCACAGTGGTTTCGGCATGTCACGCTCGGGGCAGTGCAGCGTTTCGAGGCACCGGGCTTCGGCGCAGTCAATTTTGTTCTCCATGAATCACTCGGCGGTGGCGGCACTTCTTCACTGCACCTGGACAAGCAAGCCAAGACCTATGCACAAATACTATTGGCGATACCCGTTTCAGTACCCGAGTCGCTGGCGCGGCAACTGGCGGCACAGTCTGGCGCCGAACTGCATGAACCTGCCTGAGGAAAGCCTGTGAAGCACTCGCTCGAGTACATTCTTAAACCTGATAGCGTCGCGGTTATCGGCGCATCGGACACGCCGGGCAGGATTGGCGGGCGACCCATCTACTACTCGCAGGAAAACGGCTACGCCGGCCGTATCTATCCGATCAACCCCAATCGCGACACGGTACAGGGTATGCCATCACTGGCGTCTATCGCCGACGTTCCGGAGTCCGTGGATTGCGCCATCATTGCGGTACCCGCGGCCATTGCGGTCAAAACCATTGCCGATTGCGCCGCGGCCGGCACCCGCAGCGCGGTGATTTTCAGTTCCGGCTTTGCCGAACTGGGCGAAAGTGGCGCAACGGCACAGGCAGAAATTGCCGCCATTGCCCGCGACAGCGGCATGCGTGTGGTTGGCCCGAATTGCCTGGGTGTATTCAATATCGCGCACAACTGGTTCGGCACCTTCGCCAACGCCCCGGCCGGTATTGAAACCCGCGGCGGGAATATTGGCATCGTCAGCCAGAGCGGCGCCTACGGCAGCCATGTCTTCCTGCAGGCGCAAAAGCGAGGCGTGGCGTCTAATTTATGGGTGACCACTGGCAATGAATGCGATGTCGATGTCGCCAGTGTCATCGATTATTACGCGCAAACCGAAGGCGTTAAGGTGATTGTGGCCTACGTCGAGTCAGTGAAAGACGGCGCGCGCTTTCGGGCCGCGCTGCACAAGGCGCGAGCGGCGCGTAAGCCCGTCATCCTGATGAAAGTGGGCAATTCGGAAACCGGCGCCAAAGCGGCGCTATCGCACACCGCATCGATCGCCGGCAGCGACGACATCTACAACGCGGTGTTCAGGCAGTATGGCGTACATCGCGCGCAGACCACGCAGGAACTCGCCGATATTGCCTACGCCTGCCAGTTCGACCACTACCCGACCGGCAATCGGGTTTGTCTGCAAAGTATCTCCGGCGGCGCCGGCATTCAGATGGCCGATGTCAGTGCACAGGTCGGCCTCGACGTCGCCCCGCTGCCCGATGCAACGCAGAAAAAGCTCAAGCAACTGATCCCGCAGGCCGGCGTCCTGAATCCGGTGGACTTTACCGCCAATGCGCTGAATAACCCCGAGTTGATGGAGCAGAATCTGCGACTGACCCTGACTGAAGGCAACTACGACAGCCACCTGATCTTTCTCACCAGCGTACCTGCCAGCGCCTTCACCCGCGAATCGACACTCGCCGTTTGCGACAAGATACGTCGGGAATTTCCGGATGAAGCTATAGTCACCAGTATGCTGGTGCCGCGAGAAGTATCCAGTACCTACGAGGCACTCGACATGCCCTGCTTCGAGGATCCTGCGCACGCGGTGCAGGCGCTGGCCGCGTTGACGCGCTTTGGCGAAAGTTTTGCCAGCGCAAATCAAAGTGATTGCATCGATGGCAGATCTGACAGACCAGCCGTGCCGCTGCCAGCCGGCCGGCTGGATGAAATTCAGGCCAAGCAGCTGTTGCATCAGGCCGGGATAAGTGTAACTCGCGAGTCCCTGGCAACCTCGGCCGAACAGGCCGTCGAGTGCTGGCGGGCACTGGGCACGGCGGTGGTCATGAAAATCTCATCGGCTGATATTCTGCACAAAACCGAAATAGGCGGCGTGCTGGTAAACCTCAACGACGCCGAGGCGATCGAACAGGGCTACGCTACACTATTGGAACGCGCTGCATTGCACCGACCCGACGCCAAAATCGACGGCGTGATCGTGTGCGAGATGATTAAAAACGGTGTTGAACTGGTGGCTGGCGTGACGACCGACCCGGTGTTTGGCCCGGCGGTAATGTTCGGCCTGGGCGGGGTGTTCGTCGAGGTTTTGAAAGATATCAGCTTTCGGCTGGCACCGTTTGACAAGCCCGAAGCACACCGTATGATCGACGAAATTCGAGGCCGTGCAATGCTGGATGGCGTGCGCGGTGCCGCCGCCTGCAACATCGATGCGCTGGCGGACACACTGGTCGATTTATCCCGATTTGCCGCCGATCACGCTGCACAGATCGACTCGATAGACATCAACCCGCTGCTGGCGACGAGCGACCGGGTGATCGCCGTCGATGCCCTGATCGTCTTGCACGATCATTCCAATCAACCCTAAGCCACCACATCACAGGAGAGCAAACAATGGCCGGAGGCTGGTCGCGCGATGGCGCTGTACAGGAACAGATCGATGCCAGCGTCGAAGATGCAGTCAAGCGAGCAAGGCTTAATCTTAAGGATGGGCCGGGCGAAAGCCACTGCCAGAACTGCGAGGCCGAGATACCAGAGGCCAGACGGCAGGCCGTGCCCGGCGTGGAACTTTGTGTGAAGTGTCAGCAGGCCGAAGACGAACAGCAGGCGGCGGCGACGGGATTCAATCGCCGTGGCAGTAAGGACAGTCAGCTTCGATAGATATGGCGGTGTCCTGTCGAGCGACAGCGTGCCGTTGGCAGCCGATGCTGCGCGCGCTCTGGTTTTGCACTGTGCTGGCCTGCAG
The DNA here is from genome assembly GCA_937920585.1 of uncultured Granulosicoccaceae bacterium. GTDB lineage: Bacteria > Pseudomonadota > Gammaproteobacteria > Granulosicoccales > Granulosicoccaceae > CAKZSB01. The sequence continues at coordinate 15,578 of CAKZSB010000405.1, forward strand.
CGCCTGCACCCCGACCAGTGAAGACGGTGCTGCAACGGGTGTCAACCACTCGAATGACCCTCGCCTGCCTCGCGAGGTGGCACCCCATAAGCTGCCACCGCTAAACGCCGATTTTGATCGACAGACCACTGCAATCGCCGAGTTTCTGTCTGCCTCCAGTATGCCGCAGCGCACAGCGCAACAGATCGCCCTGAATCTGCCGTTCGAGGTGAAGGCTAACGCAGGCGTGCCCTACCGAGGCCGGTTTCTGCTGTTTCACGGTCTGAACGATTCACCCTATGTATGGCGTGACCTGGCCGTCGAGCTGGCGGCCCGCGGCTTCGATGCCCGCGCCGTGTTGTTCGAGGGTCATGGCTCAACCCCCAAAGCCATGCTGGACGTCTCGCACCGGGACTGGCTGGCCAGCGCACGAGCACATTTTGATCTTTGGCGCGACGCTGACATCCCGCTGTACCTGGGCGGCTTTTCGATGGGTGCGGTGGTCGCCTCGCTGCTGGCGCTGGAGGAACCCGATATCGCCGGACTGCTGATGATCTCACCCGCCTTCCACAGCCGGCTAAATCACTATCTGCGCTGGTCGGGCCTGTATAAGCATTACAAACCCTGGGTGTTCGGCGGCATGATCCTCGAAGATAATCCGATCAAATACAACTCGATTCCGATCAACTCCGGCTGGCAGTTCTACCGATTGACGTCGCTGCTGAAAAATCGCTGGCGCCGCCGAGTAATCGACCTACCCACGCTGATGGTTGCCACCGCTTTTGACTCGGTGGTGGATACCCGCTACACGCGTAAAGTTTTCCGCAAAAGATTCACCCACCCGCGTCGTCATTTCATCACCTACAGCACCTCACCGCTGCCCGAATCCAGCCCGTTCGAGTCGTTTCGCGACATTGCCGATACCAGCGCACGGATAATCAACCAGTCACACCTGGGTATCATGTATCGTCCCGACAACCCGTTGTTCGGCCGCGCGGGAAAGGTGCTGGTTTGCAACGGCAACGAGTACCCGATATTCATCGCCTGCATGCGAGCCACAAATCACTGGTTCGGCGCGCAGCACACACCCTCGCCCGACGGCACACCGGTGGCGCGCACAACCTACAATCCGGGTTTTTCCAGGCTGCTGGTCGATATCGAGGATGTTTTCGACCTGCGCAATCCGCCAGCAGACAGGCTCCAGACCCGATAATCCATGACAAAACCTCGCACATACACCGTCATTCTGGTGCGGCCCAAGTACCCACGCAACATCGGCATGGTGGCGCGTGCGATGAGCAACTTCGGCCACGACCGTTTGATTCTGATCGACCCGCAGTGCGAACTCGACGCCAACGCCAGCCAGGGTGCCGCCCAGGGGCAACAGCCTTTGCGACAATGCAAAAGCTACCCGAGCTGGGAGCAATATGCCGAGCACGAAGCCGATGGCCCGCGGGTAGCGTTCAGTCGCCGCGAAGGCAAACGCCGCGCGGTCGCGACGATGGAAGAGCTCCACCAGTGGCCGGCACTGAACGACGGTCGGCCGGTATCATTGATTTTCGGTACGGAAGATCACGGGCTGTCTCGCGAGGACTTGCTGTGGGCGCATCAAACCTGTGCGCTGAACATCCCCGGCCCGCTCAAGAGCCTGAATCTCTCGCATGCGGTACTGCTGGTACTGTCGCAAATGCCGTCCCTGATACCACAGCAGCCACCGTCGACAACACCGGTGCAATCCATCGACGAGCCATTGCGGCTTTGGCTCGAGACGCTGAACTTTGATCTGTCGAAAAAGAACTGGAACGCGTTCTTTGCCCTTCGCAAGATGCTGATGAAAGCCGCCCCGACCGAACCGGAAGCGAGACTGTTTTCTTCCGTGGTACAACAGACCGTGCATCGACTCAGCCACCCCGCCCGCGACCCGGATCGCCCGGAATAAAGCTGCTCCGGACAGCCGCTTCAGATCCAGAAGCACTGCACCTGGCGAACCTGCGCTGTCGATGTTCCCCCCGACTTTGCGCAGCCGAACAGCCAGCGGCACAAATGATGAATGGTTCGAACAATTGCGGACAGATATCCGCAAGAAATCGGCGCTGCAGCGCCGTATGCCCTCGCCACGTTGTCACAAACCTCATTTTTCGCCCGGGTACCGGACCATTCAATTCGGTAATCATAATGCGATAGTTTTGTGACAACTTGTCCTGAAGATTTTTGCCAAAGTACTTGATGGCGAGCGCATTCGTCTGACCGGCCTCCCAGCCTCAATTCATTCAGTCAATGAGATAAACTATGTTTCGAAAAACCGCAGCAACGCTGGTTGCCTGCAGCGCACTAGCGATGATCAGCTGCTCGTCGGGCAGCAGTTCCAGCTCTGATTCCGGCACACCCGACGAGAGCGTTACCGATGGCACTGCACCGGCAGGCGTGTACAGAATATCTGTCACCAACCTGACCACCGGCCAGCCAATGACACCACCGGTAGTCGCACTGCACGACACCGGCACGCACCTGTTTCAGATTGGCGAGGCCGCAAGCCCTGAGCTTCAGGAAATCGCCGAGAACGGCAACAACGACCCGATGGTTGCTCTGGCCGGCTCACTCGGAACGGTCAGCGCCGCTGGCGTGGCGTTCGCCGATCCCGCTGCACCGGGACCATTCGGACCCGGCGAAACTGCCACGATCACGCTGGAGACTGCAACGCCTGGCCAGGTACTCAGTATTGCCAATATGATCGTCTGCACTAACGACGGCTTCTCGGGTACCGATTCTCAAGCCCTGCCAACCGGCGACGAGCCACTGGTAATCGAGGCGCTGCCCTACGATGCGGGCACAGAGATGAACACCCTGGACGCCGACTACTGGGTTCCACCCTGCAATGGTAGCGGCGAAAATCTGCACGAAGACGAAGCCGGTGTCACCGCTGCACACCCTGGCCAGACTGGCGTCGACCCTTACAACTTCGATGGCGCTGCTCCCGTCATTCGCATTGAAGTGGAGCTGGTTGAAGCGATCGCGCCTGCCGGTCTGTTTCGCGTATCGGTTACTAACCTGACTACTGGCCAACCCATGACCCCTCCGGTCGTGGCACTGCACGACGCGGGCACCCACCTGTTCCAGGTTGGTGAGGCTGCCAGCGCTGAACTGCAGGCCATCGCCGAGAATGGCGACAACGCCCCGATGGTTGCTCTGGCGGGTTCGCTGGATTCAGTATCGGCTGCCGGTGTGGCGTTCGCCAATCCCGCAGAACCTGGCCCGTTTGGTCCCGGTGAAACTGCCACGGTAACACTCGCCACCAACGCTACGCGACAGGTACTCAGCATCGCTAACATGATCGTGTGCACCAACGATGGCTTCTCGGGTGCTGACTCTCAGGCGCTGCCCACCGGCGACGAGCCACTGGTATTCGAGGCACTGCCCTACGATGCCGGTACCGAAGTCAATATACTCGATGCAGACTACTGGGTTCCCCCTTGTGGAGGCAGCGGTGACAACCTGCACGACGATGAAAACGGCTTCATTGGCGCTCACCCGGGTCAAACCGGTGTTGACGAATTCGATTTCGACGGCACGGCACCGGTATTGCGCGTCGAAGTTGAGCGCGTCGAGCCAATCGCAGGCACCTATGAAGTCGCCTTCACCAACCTGAGCACCGGCCAGCCGATGACACCTCCTGTTGCTGCGATCCATGAGGGCTCAGTCAGGCTGTTCTCGATCGGTTCCGAGGCCAGCATTCAACTGCGGCAAATCGCCGAAAACGGCAACAACGATCCAATGGTGGCACTTGCCGCAGCACTTGAAGAAGTATCTGCATCAGGTGTCGGTTTTGTCGATGCCGAGAATCCTGGTCCGATTCAACCGGGTGAGACTGCCACACTGACCCTCGAAACTGCAGCCGACACCGGTGTGTTCAGTGCGGTCAGTATGGTCGTTTGCACCAACGATGGTTTCACGGGTACGAACTCTCACGCACTGCCAACCGGTAGCGAGACCCTCAGTTTCGACGTCCTGCCCTACGATGCCGGCACCGAGATCAACACCCTGGATGTCGAGTACTGGGTAATGCCTTGTGGTGGCAGCGGCGCCAACCTGCACGAAGACGAAAACGGCGTGACCGGTGCACATCCGGGACAAACCGGAACCGACAACTTCGATTTCGTCGGCAGCGATGCCATCATGCGTATCGAAATCACACGCCAGTAGAACCTGTCCTGTGCGGCAAATCGTACCGGGCACTCTGCCCGGTACGACCCGGTAGTTAAGTTCCTCCGCTTCCAGTGACGAGGCGGTCGATGATCAGAACCCGACGCGCACAATCAGTGAGTCGGAGACACTCCCCAGACACGTTCGGCGAATTTCGGATAGGGATCTGCAATCTGCGCCGCCAGTCGCCCACGCAGTGTGGCCAGTGAATCCTCATCGGGTGGCACAGTAACTGGCACATCCGCACCGTACTCGAAGGCAAATCCGGTGTTGTCGAGCACCTCCTCCAGCGTGTGCCCGGGATGAATGCTTTGCAGTCGGAAAGCCCCCTTCGCACGATCGAACGCAAACGCACAGAGGTTGGTGATCATCGCGTGCGGACCACCCGGTCGGTACACGCCTTCATCGCTGGTGCCCGGTGCACTGATGAAATCGACCTTGTCTACCATAGTCCGGCGGGTGTGCTCCTCGCGAAACAGAATAACCCGAGGCACGAGAAAATACAGCATCGCCGAGCCGAACGATCCCGACCAGCGAACTTTCATCTGCGGGTAGTCACCCACCCCGACCAGATTGATATTGCCCTGACCGTCGATTTGTCCGCCGCTCAGGAAAAACGCGCCGACCCGACCCTGGGCCGCCATATCGAACAATTCGCTGACACCATCGTTCAGCGCTTGCAGGGCACGGCTGTTTAACACTGTCACCCGAGTTGCACCGGCCGAACGCTCGCGTTGCAACAGCGCCGCCGACCCCGGAATCGGTGAAGATACCCCGACAGCAATGTGATCGACGCCTTCGAGCAAGCCGGCAATGGTGCAAATCAGCAGTTCTTCGCGGCTGTAATCCACCTCAGCTGGCTGTCGCATGCAGTACCGGTTGTGATCGTTGCAG